>CAMYZK010000006.1 GCA_947303825.1 uncultured Prevotella sp.
TCTTGCCTGGTGTGGAAGGAAGACAACATAGGATGCCTTAACAACTATGCCTACTACCTCAGCCTGAAGGGGAACAGGCTCGACGAGGCTGAGCAGATGAGCTATATCACCGTGAAGGCCGAACCCGACAACACCACTTATCTTGACACTTACGCCTGGATACTCTTCATGCAGAAGAGATATGCAGAGGCAAAGATATATATTGACCAGGCCATAAAGAACGCACAGCAGCCCGAAGCCGTCATACTGGAGCATGCGGGAGACATACATGCGCTGTGCGGAGACACTACAGCGGCACTGGGCTTCTGGCAGCAGTCGCTGGCTGAAGACCCTGCCAACAAAACAGTGAAAAAGAAAATCAAACTTAAAAAATATGTAAAGAAATGAAAACAACTAGTGTACTGAAGATTGCAGTTCTGGCATCTACGCTCACCATCGCAGCATGCCGCTCGCACAAGCAGGTGGTGGAAGAGACTCCTGTGGTAATGAGTCCCGAACAGACTGACTTGCTGAGCAAGGTAGACAGCCATGCCCAGAAGAATGCCACTTTCGTGGGGGGAAAACTCAAATTCTCTGTCGCTGTGGGAGACCAGCAACTCTCACTTACGGGAAACCTGCGCATGAAACGCGACGATGTGATACGCCTGCAGCTCATGGCCTTCGGCTTTGTTGAGGCAGCAAGGATTGAGTTCACACAAGACTATGTGCTCTTCATCGACCGTATCAACAAGCAGTATCTTAAGGCTCCTTACTACTACGTAGACTTCCTGCGCAACAGCGGGATAAACTTCAACACCCTGCAGGCACTCTTCTGGAATGAACTCTTCCAGCCAGGAAAGAAAGAGCTTACCGAGGAAGACATGAGCAAATTCACCTCCAGCTCTATTGGCGACGGAGAGGCTCTCATCAACTTTGAGGATGGCGACGGAGAGAACGTCAAGAGCAAGATGTTCTACAGCTGGCTTGTCAACGAGCAGTCGGGAAGGATAAGGATGGCAAACATCATGTACCGCGACCCACGACAGGGAAACACCCAGCTCAACTGGGACTACAAGGAGTTTAAGAAGCTGGGACAGAAACTCTTCCCCAGCGACATGGGCATCACACTCACCACTCCTAACAAGGAGGTGAAGCTGGGAGTGAAACTCAACTACCTGAACAACGACAGCGACTGGGAGACACGCACCAGAGTGAGCGACAAGTATCGCGAGGTGAACATCGACGAGATTCTCAGGCGCTTCATGGCTCTCTAAGCCGTCGCCCTTCTGCTCGCTTCTCACGTGGAACCATCCATGAGTAGGATAGTGAACCTTTTGTTAGTGTTGCTCTTCTGCACGGCTATGTCGGCGCAGAAGAGCAACACTAGGTTGCAACGTACCCCTGCCAAGGAAGCGAAAGCACAAACCACCAAGAAATCTTCCCAAACGACCAAGAAATCTCCCCAAACCACCAAACGACCAGTCTCCCAAACGACCAAACGACCAGTCTCCCAAACGACCAAACGACCAGCCCCCCAAACCACCAAACAACAGCTGCAGGAGAAAAAGAAGGAGGTGGCCCATCAGCAGCAGGTTGCCAAGAAACGCCAGGTTGAGCTGGAGAGCCAGGTAAAGAAACGTATACAGGATGTGGAGGCACTGGGCAGTGAGATTGACGACAAGGCTTCTACAATAAAAGCCCTGAAGACACAGATTAGCGGAGTGAGTAGCGACATCGCTGTGCTCGACTCGCAGCTCGTGGGGCTCAGGAGTGAACTTGAAAACCGCCGCAAGCACTATATCCGCTCGGTAAGGTATATGTACCGCAACAGGAGCATTGACAATCAGGTGGCCTTCGTGCTCAGTGCGAAGAGCTTTAACCAGATGTACCGCCGTGCCAGGTTTGTGGGCCAGTATGCCGGATATCAGAAAAAACAGGCCGAGGCAGTAAAGGAGAAGAGTAAGCAGGTAGAGGCCAAGCTGGCTGAGCTGGGACATGCACACTCTAGTCTTGACAGCCTGCTGGCAAAAGGCAAGGAACAGCAAATACAGCTGCAGCAGAAACGACAGCAGCAACAGCTGATGGTAGAGTCGCTCAAAAAAGAGCAGGCCACGGTGAAGAGCCTCATCCTACAACAGCAGCAGCAGGAGGCAGCTCTCGACCGACAGATAGACCGCATAGTGGAGCAGGAGCTGGAAAGGGCTCGTAAGGCCGAGGAAGAGCGGCTGCGCAAACTGGCAGAACAGAGAAAGAGGGAACAGGAAAGGAAGGCTGCAGCAGCTGCTGCCAGGGAAAAGGCCCAAACAGCCAAACGACTGGCCGCCCAAACGACCAAACGACTGGCCGACCAAACAACCAAACGCCCAAACGCCCAAACAACCAAACGCCCAAACGCCCAAACAACCAAACGACCAACCGACCAAACGACCAACCGACCAACTGCTCAAACATCCTTCATGCCGTTGGATGCCGACAAGAAGCTTACGGGTGGATTTGTAGCCAACAAGGGGCGTCTGCCCATGCCCATCACTGGCAGCTACCGGGTGATACGCCAGTTCGGGGCATATAACCTTGGAGGTGCCACCCTGGTGAGCAACGGCATACAGCTCGAAGGAAAGGCCGGTGCGAAGGCACGCTGTGTCTTCGACGGAGAGGTGAGCAGTGTGCTCAATCCTGGAGGTGGCTATGTGGTGATGGTGCGCCATGGCCGATATATCACCGTTTACGGCAACTTGTCGTCGGTAAGCGTCAGCAAGGGGCAGAAGGTACGCACCAACCAGACGCTGGGAACGGTAGGCACAGGATGTGTGCTGGTGTTCCGCCTGCAGAACTGGCGCGACCCCATCAACCCCAAGCCGTGGCTTGGACGGTGAACGCCGGGCACTGAAGTGTACTGATTTAGGTTGACAAATATGTTATAAGCCACTAGTAGCACTACTCGTGCTACTGGTGCTACTGACCACTGATAATCAAAGAGTTAGCAGTAGCATTAAGGTATACATCGTGCTACCGATGGTGCTACTGGCCCAAACATCGTTTTTTAGGAGTGTAGAAGTGTAGGAGTATAGACATTTGTTCTGCTGATGCATCCATCATAGGGCAAGCTTCTTTCGGAAAAAGGGGTGCTTCTTTCGGAAAAAGGGGTGCTTCTTTCGGAAAAAGGGGTGCTCCTGTCGGAAAAAGGGGTGCTCCTGTCGGAAAAAGGGGTGCTCTTTTTCGTTGCTGACCTAGGTCGGCAACACTTTTCCGCCCTACCCTGAAAGTATATCGCGTTAAAGAAAAAAAATACGCATGGTACATTTAACAATGTAGGCGACCAAACGACTAATCCCCCAAACAACCAAACGACTAATCCCCCAAACAACCAATACCAGTAGCACCAGTAGTAGTATGTTGCACCAACCTAACCATCTGATAATCAGATGCGAGTAGCACCAGTAGCACGAGTATCGGCTGCGCACAGATTTCTCAGTCAATGTCGCGTACCTAAAGGCACACCCGTTACCATCACCAACATAACAGCCATTGAAACGGCAGGCTATCCTTGTCTGATGCCAATGGTATCTGATGCGCAGAACTTCCGGGAGTTGGATACATATCTGAGTCTACTTTAAATAGTCCGCCACCGTCAACTAACGATCCGCATGGCACTCCCCTCCCTTGTAGGTGAGGGGCAGGGGTGGGGTGACAGACTCATTCAGCGGCAGAGAGATACCTACCCCACCCCCGACCCCTCCCCTTAAGGGGCGGGGAGCGGCTGCGCACAGATTTCTTCACCCCTGCCTGTGATATGTCGCCCCTTCGGGACTTAACTCTTCACTCTTAACTCTTAACTCCTTTGTGTTGCTTTAAAACTTAAAAAATATTAAAAAATTTCTTGCATAATTCATTTTTATTGTGTAACTTTGCAAATTAATACTCAAAAACGGAACAAAATGGGCTATTCAAGCGTACATTATATAGATAATGTTCGCACATGCGCGCGTAAGCGTGCACAATAATTTTTAAGGTTGAATCTATCTATTCTGCTACTGCATGGTTCTGACTACCAATTATAGTAAGATACCCTGTATGTTAAGAGCACTATTCTTAGCATTGCTTCTATCATATAATATTGCAGACACTTTTGCTCAACAGGTCACCATCAGCAATAACCTTTTGTATGACGCGTGGCTTACCCCCAACTACGTCTACCAGCCTGCCAACTATCCCAAACTAAATGAGTGATGTGAGTTTATGAGTTATGTGAGTAATCACATCTACCATCTATCATTTTTCATCTTTCATCTGAAAAATGGCGTGGTAGATGTCAAGGGCATGCTCCATCTCACTCAGGCAGATGAACTCGTCGGCCGAATGTGAGCGTGACGACTCGCCAGGCCCCAGCTTCAGCGAGGGGAACGGCATGAGTGCCTGGTCGCTCAGCGTGGGCGAACCGAAGGGAAGGAGCCCCAGCTCCAGACAGCGGCGTACCAGCGGATGGTCGAGGGCTATGGCCGACGAGTGCAGCCTGAAGGAGCGTGCCTCCAGTCGGCATCGTTTCATGTTCTTTTGCAGGAAGTCAAACACCTCCTCATTGGTGTAAAGCTCGTTGGTGCGCACGTCGAGCACGAAGTGCAGGTGGTCGGGCACCACGTTGTGCTGCGTGCCGCTCTCTATCACCGTCACCGTCATCTTCGTGGGGCCCAGCAGCTCGCTGTTCCGGCCGTAGCGGTAGTCACGCAACCACACCAGATCGTCGAGGGCCTCATAGATGGCATTCACCCCCTCGTTGCGGGCAGCATGTCCACTCACACCGTCGGCATAACCGTCAACAACCATCAGGCCGCGCTCGGCCACGGCAGGCTGCATGCCTGTGGGCTCGCCAACGATGGCGACGCTGATGGCAGGCAGGTGCTTCAGGGCCAGGGCTATACCGTTTTGTCCAGACACCTCTTCCTCGCACGATGCCAGGTATACGATGTTGTACGGGCGCGCAGCAGGGCTATCCACCATTTGCCTGTAGGCAGCCAGCAGTGTTACCAGACCGCCGCCGCAGTCGTTGCTGCCAAGGCCGTAGAGACGGTCGCCGTCTATGCGGGGCTCCAATGGAGGCATTGTCCAGCTGGCAACAGCCCTCACGGTATCTATATGAGCGTTGAGCAGTAGGGTGGGGAGCTTCCCATCGTAGTCGGGACATACGCTCCATACGTTGTTTCCCACACGCTGAGGTGCCAGGCCCCAGTCACGCATCTGTTGCTCCAGCAGGTCGGCGGCAGCCTGCTCCTCACGGCTTACGCGTGGCACTGCTATCAGTTGCTTCAGCAGCCCTACGGCGTCATTCATATATGCTCTTTCCATTATTTTTAAGTTTTGGAGTTTTTAACCATTAACCTTTTAACCCTTTAACCTAATACATTGCAAAGATATAAATAAGTGGCGATATGGCAAAGGGTTTATTGAAAAACAACTTAAAAGAACTGATTAATTATTAGAAAAACGGCAGAAAATTGGCCAAACCACTTTTTTGTTATACCTTTGCAGGCAAAAATCATTTGTCGATGAAAGAGTTCCTTCAAGTACTCAGGAGATTTGTGCCTCCCTATAAGAAATACCTTGTGCTGTCGGTGGTGTTCAATATCCTCTCTGCCCTGCTCAACATCTTCTCCTTTGCTGCCCTTATTCCCATATTGCAGATACTCTTCGAGACAGGCGACGCTGAGGCCGCCACACATTGGATGAGCTGGGACTGGGGCAACGTGCAGGACGTGCTGATGAACAATCTGAACTACACGGTGAACAGCCTCATAGCCAGCTATGGCAAGATCACCACACTGCTCTTCATTGGCATCTTCCTTGCAGTCACCACGGCCATGAAGACGGGAGCCTACTTCCTCTCTTCGGCCACCATTATCCCCATACGCACGGGTGTGGTGCGCGACATACGCAACCAGCTCTATCGCAAGATAACATCGTTGCCGCTGGGCTTCTTCAGTGAGGAGCGCAAGGGCGACATCATAGCGCGAATGAGCGGCGACGTGCAGGAGGTGGAGTCGAGCATCATGTCGAGCCTCGACATGCTCTTCAAGAATCCCATACTCATCTTTGTCTATTTTGCCACACTCCTCTTCGTCTCGTGGCAGCTCACACTCTTCACCATCGTCTTCGTGCCCGTATTCGGATGGTTCATGGGGCTGGTGGGACGCAAGCTTAAGCGCCGCAGCATAGAGGCACAGGCACTGTGGAGCGACACCATGAGCCAGGTGGAGGAGACACTGGGCGGACTGCGCATCATCAAGGCGTTCTGTGCAGAGAAGACCATGAACGGCCGTTTCGACGAGGTTAACTCGCACTATCGCAACGACATCATGCGCGTCAACATACGCCAGTCCATGGCCCATCCCATGAGCGAGTTCCTCGGCACTGTAATGATTATCATCGTGCTCTGGTTCGGAGGCATCCTCGTCATCAACAACCATGCTATCACAGGACCGTCGTTCATATACTATATGGTGATACTGTACAGCATCATACAGCCGTTGAAAGACTTCTCCAAGGCAGGCTACAACATTCCCAAGGGACTGGCATCGATGGAGCGAATAGACAAGATACTCATGGCCGAGAACAATATCAAGGAGCCCGAACATCCCAGACATATCAGCTCGTTTGAGCACCAGATAGAGTTCCGCCATGTGTGGTTTGGGTATAGGGAGGAGACCCATGAGTCCTATGGGCCCAATGAGGCCAATAAGCCCCGTGAGGCCCATGAGTCCCATGATATTATCTGGGTGCTCAAGGACATCAACCTTGTCATTCCCAAGGGAAAGACCATTGCACTGGTGGGGCAGAGCGGCGGAGGCAAGTCTACGCTGGTAGATCTCATACCACGCTACTATGACGTGCAGAAGGGCGAAGTGCTCATTGACGGCATCAACGTCAGAGACCTGAGCCTCCACGACCTGCGCTCGCTCATCGGCAATGTCAACCAGGAGGCCATACTCTTCAACGACTCTTTCAGAAACAATATTGCTTTCGGAACGGCCTCCCTGTCGTCGCCCGAGGGAGATTCCATCTCTGGCAAGCAGACAACAGAAGCACCTTCAGGAGAAGTAGGGGAGGATTTGGGACCTGTTATTGATGCCGCACGCATTGCCAATGCCTACGACTTTATCATGCAGTCGGAGAAAGGCTTTGACACGAACATTGGCGACCGTGGAGGAAGGCTGTCGGGAGGTCAGCGGCAGCGTGTGTCCATAGCACGTGCCATACTTAAGAACCCCCCGATACTCATCCTTGACGAGGCTACCAGTGCCCTCGATACAGAGAGCGAGCGCCTGGTGCAGGATGCCCTGGAGCGGCTCATGAAGACACGCACCACGGTGGCCATTGCCCACCGACTGTCTACTATCAAGAATGCCGACGAGATATGCGTGTTGCACGAGGGGCAGATAGTGGAGCGTGGCACCCACGACCAGCTGCTTGCCATTGACGGTTACTACAAGAAGCTGCACGACATGCAGCAGGTGTAGTGACTGAAACAAATCGAAACAGCTCCGTTCAACGTTGAACGTTCACTTTTCAACGTTCAACATTCACCTTGCGCGTTGTGCCGTCGGCCATCTTTAAGATGGTCAGTCCACGGCTGTTGCCGCTGACGCGACGCCCGTCTATGCTGTAGCGCAGGACAGGGCAGGAAGCGGAGGTGGCGGCGGTGGTGATGGCCGACTGTATTGCGGGAGTTACCACAGCACAGTTCTCTACAATGCAGTTGGTGGGGTTGCTGCTATCGTAGGGCGCGATGAAGGCTACTACCTTCAGGTCGTCTTTCTTCCACTCGGGGAGCAGGCTGAAGGTGTATGTATATTGGGCTGTGTTGTCTTCTTCCCACTCAATGGGCTCACCCCAGGTGGCGTTGACGGCACGCAGCACATGCTGATGAATGAACTGTCCGGAGGCTCCACTCTGCGAATGGGCTTTGACGTTGTCTTCGGTAAGAAAGAGCGTAATGCGTGGCGGCAGGCTACTGAACTCCCATCCCTGCTCGCAGAGGGCAGTGACATCGATGGCCGTGCCCTCGGCGTTGAACTCGGCCTGGAGGTCGATGTTTACATAAGCCGGTTCGCCAAGGAAGCTCTCCACTCTTGACTTATAGCCTGCAGCAGAACCCTGACGGCTCTCTACGGGAGTGTGGCCGTCGAAGGCGTAGCGGTTGTACATGAAAGCAGGTGCGTAGGTGCCGCCACCGTCGTTATAGAACCATGTGTACTGGTTGGAGGCATCGATGGTGAGCCAGTCGGTGCCGAAGCCAGCATGATGGCAGGCTACGGCCACACGGCTTGCCTCGTTGGGATAGGTAGAGAAGAACGATGCCAGGCCTGCTGCAGCCTCTGGGCAGTAGCCGCAATACTCGGTGGTGAACTCCTCGATGAGCACGTTGCGCGGCCAGCTCTTCAGCGTGGCCACCGTTGTCAGGGTGCCCCTGGCACTGTTGGCGGGCGAGGTGTTCTCGTTGCCGTTAACGCGGGTGATGGTGATAACTCTCTCCGACGTACCTGGCGCGGCATCGGACTCCATGGGGAAGGCTACGGAGGCAGTCTCCTGGTACATGATGCCGGCGGTGGATATGGTCTTCTCGCTAGTGGTGACACCAGCCGTAGTGACGGTATAAGACAGGCTGGTGATATTGTCCTTGCCGCCGTTGGTGATACTCACGGGCACATCGACAGTCTTGCCAAGCTCGACAACGGCAGGCTCGAAGTCGTGGGGTGTAACGATGTTCTGGGGATAGGTGCCCCCGTCGAGCAGTACCTGAAGGGCAAGCTTGCCATAGCCGTCTAGGGGCTGCCACTGGGGTACGCTGTTGGAAGTCTTTAGGAAGAGGGAGTTTTCTGCATAATCACCACCCACGGGGATGCAGTAGTCGGCTCGCTTGATGGTAATGGTGAAGCCCACATACACAGCCTCGTTGTTTATTTCGGAGGGAGTCTTGAGCTGGATGTCGTTGGCTCCGTTGCTGAGGTTCTTTACTGTGATGCTCTGATAGTAGTCGGCTTTGCTGGCTGCCGACGGCAGCTGCTTGGATATCCATACGCTGGCACCGCTGATGATGGTTGCCTTGTTCAGGTGGAAGCGTATGGCCTTGATGGTGCTAGGGCCAGCCAGCTCATGATTGGCGGGTATGAGGATGGCGCAGTCGAATGTCTCTGCCTGCTGCGTACCAAGATATGACACACTCTCGTTGCCTACGAAATATCCCCACCACATCTGGCTGCTGGTGGGATTGATGGTGGCTGTCATCTGGATGCCGGAGGGGGATGCTGCCTGATGCCTCTCTGCACGCGGCTCTGCCTGTAGCACCTGGGCCTGCAGGCCTAATGTCAAAAACAATGAAATGGTAAGAAGTAAATACTTTTTCATATATCGGTGTTTTTTGTGTTTATCTTCTGAGGGTTCCATATACAGGGAGTAGAGGGGAAAATGCAATCACTCGGCAAAGGTAGGTATTTCTTCTGATATGAGCAAGGAAATGTAAAGAAAAGATGGGTGTAAAGAAAAGATGCTTGCGCGAACTCACTTCGGACAAGCATCTTATAGAAAAAATGTACTAAAAGCAAACAATAACCTAAAACAAATCTAACTAACTCTATGAAACACTTTTCATGTTGCAAAGGTAGCTCATTTCAATTGTCCCACAAAAGGTTTCTCCCTAAACAAGAGGGGGATTTTCCCTATTGTTTTAAGGAAAATCCCCCCTGTGGTATTGCCTAGGCTGAAGTGCTAGTAGCCTACAGCCCCATTGTGCCAGCGTAGGTACCAGTTGCGCGGGTCGGCAATAATGTTGCCGATGGCACTCATGCTGCTGCTGTTGAAATAGCCGTTGCGGGCCGTGATGAATCGTTTCATGTAAGCTCCTGGGTCGTCTCTGCGCAGGGCAAAGCGCATGAGGTCGTAGAAGCGTGTTCCCTCGAAGGCGAGTTCCAGGGCTCCCTCGTCGTTAAGCATGTCGTCGACTACTTCCTGCTGCTCCTTGATGAGCTGTGCGCGCTTGGCGGCATCGGGCTCTATGGTGTCGTTGGGCAGGCGGTAGTACTCGTTGAGCGGTGTCCAGCCTGAGCCACGGCTGTGTATGCCGAGGGTGTTGCCTTTCTTGGTGCTTGTCCCGATGAGCTGCTCAACATCGTATATGACATAGCGGTCGGAGCTGGCGGGGAAGTCGAACTGGTTGAAGTAAAGCGAGTCGGCAACGGTGTTGTAGTAGGGGCGTACCTCCTCATTGATGACGGTGTTGTTGAGGCCGTTTGACAGTATCATAAATGCCATGCGAGGGTAACCGGCCATGTTGAGGGCCTCGGCCATGCGCAGGTAGACCATCTGGCGACGCAGGATGGGCACGTTGCGTGACGAGCTGTTCCACTTGTAGATGGACTGGTAGTTGTCTATGCGCTCTGAAGTGCCGTTGGAGTAAGTTACCGTTACGTTCTCAAGGTTGTCCCATACTTGCGACAGGCGCAGGTCGCCGCTGAGGTTGTTGGTAAGGCCATGAGGGGCATAGCTCACAGTGGAGCCGTTGCTCGACACAAGGCAGTTGTACTGGGCTTCAGAGATTTCCTTCAGGCCTGTAGAAGGAACGATGGTTGCCTTGTAGTCGTTTTCCTCCCTACTGTTGAAGAGCAGGCGCAGCTGGCTGTAGTTGGGCTCTGAAGGCAGAGAGTCGCCTGCTATGACGGTGATGAGCTCGCTGTTGGCGGTGTAGTTGCCTTCGTTGCCGCCCGAGAAGGAAGAGCTCCACTCGTCACGGGGACGGTTGTAAGAGCTGGTGTTCAAGGGCCAGTAGGTACGAGCCACGCCTGTAGGATAGCTGGAGTTGTTGCCGTTGCGCTCATTGATGTAGTTGTAGTAGCACAGTGCTGCCTCGCGATAGTTGGACTCGCTGCCGCCCGCCCACAGGTAGAGGTCGCCCAGGATGACCCATAGCGGATAGTAGAAGTAGCGCGAGTCTACGCTCTGCACTTTGCCAATGAGCGGGATGTCGTGGCCATAGAGGGTGGTGAGAGGCTTGAGGTCGTTGATGAAGTAGCTGCAGATGTCTTGCAGCTCATACATGCTGTACTTCTTCTCTGCGTCCTCCTCGCTGAGAATAGGGTCGGTGACGAAAGGCACACGCCCGTAGTTGATAACCAGCTGCAGGTATGTCCATGCACGTATGGCCTTGATAACGGTGTACTCACGCATGAAGATATACTCGTTGCGATTGTTCTTCAGGGCAGTGTCGGCATGGGCAATGTAGTAGTTGCAGTTGTTGATGACGGCGTAGTAGTCTTTGGGCGAGTTGTAGATGTTGTCGTCGCTGATGTTGAACGATGCAATCTCACGCAGGTTAGCATCGGCCTCATCGGTAAGGCTCACCAGGTCGCCGCGCAGCTCACCCAGCAGGATGGTGCGGTCGCCAAGGGCTTCCAGCTTGGAGAGGATGCCCGTTAGCGAGTAGATGGTGTCTACGGCGTTGTTGAGATGCTCATTGTCATAGTAGATGACGTGCTCTGACTCCTGCTCAAAGAAGTCCTCGCATGACACGAGCGAAACGCTGAATGACAGATAACCAATGATAAAGGCGAAGCCTACCAGAAGTTGTTTTCTTATCTTAGTAACCATAATGTTAAATATTCAATGTTCAAGGTTCAATATTTTACAGGTTAATCTTCACACCGGCCACTATGCTGCGGCTCTGTGGCAGCTGACCCAGGTCTATGCCCTGTCCTAGGACACTGTTGGTCATGGAGAACTCGGGGTCGCTTCCCAGATACTTGGTGAAGGTGAGCAGGTTGTTGCCTCTAATCCAGAACTGCATTCCCTGTATGTACTCAGACTTCATGGGAAGGTCGTAACTTAGTGTTACAGACTTCAGACGCAGGTATGAGCCGTCTTCTATCCAGCGGTCGCTGAAGCGTGCGTTGCCCATGGGGTCTTGGAAGGTGATGCGTGGAATGTCGGTCTGCATGCCCTCTGACTGCCAGCGGCGCTGCAAGGCTGTGGTCTGGTTCATGAAACGCTGTCCGCCCTCCAGCTGCGAGCGCATGTAGTTGTACACATCGTTGCCCAGCGAATAGTTGAAGTTGACGTCGAGCTTCAGACGCTTCCATGCCACTGTGGTGAAGATGTTGCCGTAGATGTCGGGGTTGGGGTCGCCAATGATGGTCATGTCTTTCTCATCGATGACACCATCGCGCTGCAGGTCAACGAACTGCATGTCGCCTGCACCGAAGTAGTGCCGGTCCACACCATTTTCGTCTACTATGTACAGGGGCTTGCCGCCCAGACCGGCTTTGATGGCATCGCCGCTGGTGGCATAGACGCCAGCAGTCTTGTAGCCGTAGAACAGGTTGGCTGCCTGGCCTACCTGAGTGCGTATGGTGGCACCGTAGATCTGGGTGTCAAGATGGTCGGCACCGTCGGACAGCTGAGTAATCTTGTTCTTGTAGTGGCCGACGGTGGCACCTACCTGCCAGAGCCAGTCTTTGGCTGCGATAACCTTCACGCGGGCTGTGACGTCAAATCCTTCATTCTCCAGCTTGCCGCCGTTTGACCAGTTCTGGTCTATTCCAGAGAGGAATCCGAGGGCACGGTGCTGAAGCAGGTTGCTGGTCTTGGAACGGAAGTAGTTGATGCCAAGGCTCAGACGGTTGTTCAAGAACGTTGACTCCATGCCTACATTGAAGCGGCGGGTGGTCTCCCACTGCACATTGTTGTTGCCAATGCCCTCAAAGGCGAGAGCAGTGACAGAGTGCAGGAACTGTGTTGAGCTGAAATAGCTGCTGGCGGCATAGATGTCGATGTCGTCGTTGCCACTGATATCATAGCCGGCAGTAAGGCGCAGATAGTCGATGCCGTTGATGCCTGCCATCCAAGGCTCGTTGGTAACTACCCACGATGCCTGAACTCCAGGGAACACGCCCCAGGCCACGCCGCCCAGCTTCAGGCCGTCGGCATCCTTGCCGAAGCGTGAAGAGCCGTCAACGGCTACGCTGGCCTGCAGGTAGTAGCGACCCTTATAGCTGTACTCGCCCTGAGCATACCACGACATGTTGTTCCAGTTCTCGTTGATGCCCAAGTCGGTAGCATTGCGCAATGACGACGACATGAACGGTGTCTTATCGTTGCCGGTGTTGTAGCCTAGCTGAGAGTTCATTGTGTAGCTCTCCCAGTTGATGCGTACTCCGCCGAAGGCCTTTATGGCATGTGCGCCGAAGCGGTTGTGCCAGTCCAGACGGGTGTCGCTCTGCACGGAGTTCTGCTTGGAGGCCAGCGAACGTACCTCGTTGTCTACAAACTCATTGACGTTGGTAACGAAATACGAGGGAACGCCGTTGATGGGCACATAGAACTTCTCGTTGGTGTTCACCAGGTTGTAGCTGAAGTGCTCTGACAGTGACAGATGGGGGTTGAAAGTGTACTTCGGCGTGATGGTGAGGTTGAGCATGGAGTTCTCGAAGCGGTTCTTGATGTCTCCGTCGGCATACTCGTTGATGGCGGCAGGGTTGGCCAGCTGCCAGTTGTAGCGGGTATAGGTGGAGAGGGCCTCGCTGAGGTAGTCTTCTGATTCTACGTCGTAGTGGTCGCTGTTAAGGCCGCCGCGTGAATAGGTGTAGGGGCTGAGGAACGGACTCTTGACGTAGGCCAGGAAAGCCGGGCTGGTAGGCGTTCCTGCATCGTAACCCTCAGGAGCACCGTCGTTGCGCAGGTTGCGTGTGGTGTTGCCGAAGGATGCATCGAAGCGCACTGCAAGGTTCTTGGTGAGCTCAATGTCGGTGTTGAATCTTATGTTCAAGCGGTTCATGCCATTGTCCTTCAGGGTGCTCTGCGCCGAGGTGTAGCCTACGGAGAGGTTGTAGTTGGCCACATCGTCACCGCCCTCCACGTTGATACCGTAGTTCTGTGAGAAGGCCGTGCGGTAGATAAGGTCTTTCCAGTCGGTGTTCTGATGGTACTTGGTATACCAGTAGTAGTTGGGATCGGAGTTGAGGAAGGTGAACTCGCTGAGCAGTGTCTTGGTGCTCTTGAGCATCTCACTGGCGTAGTTGCGGTATTCTTCTGCTCCCATCACGGAGATGTATTTTGGCTCCAGTGTCACACCGGCCGATACATTGGCGGTGATGCGCGTAGCCATCGACTTATTGCGCTTTGTCTGTATGAGAATGACACCGTTTGCACCCTTTGAGCCGTAGAGGGCGGTGCCGTTGCGCAGCACTGTGACCTTCTCTATGTCGGCAGGGTTCAGGTTACTGAGGATGTCGTTGTAGAATCCCTCGTGCAGCAGCTCGCGTCCGTATTGCTGGTCTATGATGACATCGTCGATGACAACCAGTGGCTGTGCGTTGACGTTGAGCGAGTTAAGACCTTGTACAAACATGACGCTGCCCACGCCGGGAGTGCCGTTATGACTTATGGTGTGTACCACTCCTCCCAGCTGGTTCTGTATCTCGTCTTTGATATTGATGGCACTGGTGTACTTGAAGTCGGTAGCCCACTGCTCGTTGCGGATGTTGGTCTGCTGACTATGCTCGGCAGTAAAGGCTGTGGGATAGAGCATTACGGTCTTCTGACCCTCTGCGCTGACAAGTCCCAGCCTTACGGGATTGTAGTCGGGAGTGGAGATGACGAGTGCAGACGCAAAGACAGGAACCTTCACCTGGTACGTGCCGTCGTCTTCGGTGAGTACACTGTAGCCGTCAATCTCTGCTGCACGCACTATGGCACCGGAAACGGGCTTCTGTGTGGTGGCATCTACGACGCGTCCGCTGACGGTACGCGTCTCATAGTTCTTCTGCTTGATGGTGAAGGTTTTCTTCACAACAGCTTCTTCTTCGTTGTCGTCGTCGCTGTCATCCTGAGCCATGACACCCAGGGGGAAGGCCATCAGCATGGTAAGTCCAAATAATATATATCGCTTCATATTGATATGTATTTTCATGATTGATGATTATTCTTCATGCGGTTTAAGGACAATACGGTCAACTCGCATCGTTCGCTGATAGTCGCCAGAGGAGTATTGGCGGCTGGTGACACGCGTCTCCACCTTAAGCGTGGCCTGAGGCTCTGCCTCGGTGACGCCGTATGAGCAGACGGGGAACTTGAAGTTCTCGGCCACCAGGACCCAGTCAACCTTTGATGGGTCGCTGTCTACGCTCGACACTGTCTGCTGGGTCTGGGCCTTGCCGTTGACATCGTGATAGCCCATGGTGAAGCGCATCTTTACCGGGGTAAGGTCGCGTCCGCGGGCTAGTGTGTCGCCGGCAATGGCAGGCACCATGACGAAGTAGATGTCGTAGCCTACATTAGAGAGCACATCGGTGATGTTGAACAGGATGGTGTGGTTGCCCGTTGCAATATTCTCCTCGAACTCTATATATTTGTTTCCAGATATCTGTCCGTAGAATGGATTGTCGGGGGTCACTTCAACCTGCTTGATATTTGTAGTCTCTATTTCTTTGTTGTTTTGCATGGCAGTACCGCGTTCTTTCACGGCTTTCTCTATCTCGATGATAATCTCTCTTGCGAAAGTCTGAGTCTTGTCAATCTTCCACTGTGGAGCTTTCATCACGATGCCGTTGCTGCACTCAATGTTCTCGGTGCCTGTCATCACGCCGTCGGGAGCAGCAAGGGGCTTCATGTACTGGTAGTAGGCCAGCGAGTCGGCTCCCCATTTGTTTTCACGTCGGGTGTAGTCGAGGACGGCAGATGTGGACATGGCTGAGTCGGCAAGCATCTTGTCGGTATTGGTGGTACGGCTGAAGATGGTACCTTCGACGATGGCGCGGCGCACGCTGGTATAGAGCAGCGAGTCGCGGTCGCCCACTGTGAGGAGGTCGCTCACCTGAGGCTCATAGTTGAAGTACTTGGTGTACTCTTCAACCAGGCTGTTCCACACATCGTTGGTGGGTGCTATCATCCAGTAGGTACTGTCCTCGGCGTTGAGCTTGGCGTTGAGGATGGAGAAGAGCTCGTTCTTCTGAATGAAGACAGAGTCGAGGTACACTGTGCGTCCCAGACTGTCAAGACCTCCGCTGACACTCTGCGACTCCTGGAACTCGTTGCGGTAGAACAGGTCGTTGTACAGGAACGAGCGGAGGCTGTCGAGGTCATTGTCCTTGGTGAGGTATTCGAAGATGTTGGGGAAGAAGGGAACCTGCTTGCTGATGGTGAACAGCACGCCGTTACCATAGAGGGCGTTGCTGCTCAGCAGGCTCTGCCCGCCGAAGGTGCTGCTACCCAAGGCCTGGTATTTGCCGTTCATCATCACGATGTCTTCGATAGGCAGGTCTTCAGATACAGAGTAGTTGTAGAGGGCGATATGGTTCTGTAGGAACTCTTTTATCACCGTGTTGTTCTCGTCTTTCACGTTCTTCCCCTTCTGCGCGTTGTATTCGCTGATAAGGGCGTTGGCGTCGGCCTGCGAGAACTGGCTGTTGACAGGTGCAAAGACCGAAAACATCTGCGATCCGTTGAGACGGACGTCGTATCCGCATGCTTTTACCACACTGGCGAAGTTGGACAGCTCAGGGTTGCTGCTGATGGCCTGCCAGAGTGTTCCCTCGTTGATGCCATTAGCAACGTTGCCGTCGTAGTGTTCGTCCCACGTGTCGGAGCATGCGGTGAGGGTGAGGGCTGCAAGTGCCAGCCCCACCACATTATTTAATATCTTGTTACGAATCATAATTCAGGTAAGCTTTAATGTGAATTAATAGTCGTCCTCGGCCAGGCCGGTACCTTCTACGCCATAGACGCTCTTAGGTACAATCTCCAAGTAGTCGAGCATGAAGAGGTTGTTCTCGCCGGTCTTACTCTCAGAGGCAACACGGAAGCGGATGTAGTGATCCTGTGTGGCATCCATGCGCTGCTGGCTGACGATGCGGCGATAGGTGCGCCAGTTGCCCACCCAGGGTGATGCATAGCCCGAGTTGGGGTCTACGTGGTTACTGGCGTAGGGGCCGCGATAGACACCGAGGTTACGCAGGGCTTTCTGGTTTTCGGCTAGTAGCTCCGGGTTTTTGCGCACTTCCTCGTATGCCGCGATGTTGGTGTTCTCGTCTTCCGAAGGCATCACGTCTGATATACCCAGCAACTGCGGGTCGGTCAAATAGAGACGCATGTCGATGGGTATGCCCTGAGGCTTGCCGTCGAGGTATACCTGTGCGATGCCTCGTCCGCCAAGGGCACAGAATCCGAGTCGCACCTGCCACTCACCCGTGAAGGGCACAGGAGGCAGCTTGAACTCTATGTCGTAGTCACCGAAGAGGTTCCACTCGTCGCCCTCGAAGCTCCAGAAGTTGGTGTGTGGACGGCGAAGCACCAGCTTGCAGGTGTTGTCGTTGAACTTCACGTTCTTCAGGTAGCCCATAGGGAAGTAATAGTCTTTGCCGTACTTCGGGTTCGGGTCTTCGTCGCGGTTGCGCTGGTCGTGCAGCCAGTCGCCCATTTGACGCAGGTCGTTGGTCATCACTTCGGGGAAGATGGTAGAGAAGTCCATGCGTATGCGCATGTTCTGTATCTTCTGTTGCACGTCTTCTGAGAAGGCCACGAGGTCATCTACATAGAAGTAGTGTCCGTTGAGGGCATCCTGGTCGTATTCCTTCTCTACGGTGTCGAAGATGCGCTGGCCCTTGTTCCATTGCTCCTCCACGGGATAGATATTGTCTACGCGGCGGTTGATGTAACGCTCGTTGAGAACGGCATGCTGCAGGAAGTTGATGCCGTAGTCGGGATTGGTCTGCACGGTGAGCTGCTCAACCTTTATCATGGTGTGGGGCAGCATGGTCTCATACCAGTCCACGGGGTTCATGCGCTTGGTGTCAAATCCCAGGGCACCGTCATAGCTACCCACCTTCAGTATCTTCGGGGTGAGTTTGTCGCTTCCCGGCACGTAGCGTGTCAGTATGTGGTACTGCACGAATCGGCGCAGGGGGTTGATGTCACTCTTCAGATTGTCATAGCTATGGCCTTCCTTCCCTACGTCGCCGGGATATACGGGGTCGTAGATGCTGCATGCCAAGTCGTAGAGAGCCTTCATGTCGCCTTTGGGAATGTTATACTTCGTCTCTAGCAGCGAGTCGGTCTCTACAAAGATGGTGAAGCCGGTCTTCTTTGTCTCAGGCACCCATCCTCTTTCCTGCCATCCGTCACTGCTGTAGTCGTAGTAAGGATAGTCGTTCGGGTCCCAGTTGGGGTCTTCATATTCGGTGTTGTCGATGTCGTCCTTCACTCCCGTCACCTCCATAGCCTTATAGAAAGTGCTGATGCGCTTGTTGGCACGTACGATGTCGTTGATGTATCCGTTCGACGTTTCGAGCACCTGGCTTATGGGCTGCACGATACCGTTCTCTACAGAGTCATCCTTAAGCTCATGGATGATGTATGCTCCACGGGTGTTGAGGTAGATGACGGCATTGCTGTCGGCATCAAAACCCTGTATCGTGGGGATATATCTCCTGTTCATGTTTGCCGTATGCACTTCCTTGCCGTTCATGTCGAAGGTTGAGTACATGTTGGTAACGATGTGTGTCTTGGCAATGGTGTCGCAGTCGGCCTTTGTGAGCTGGTCGATACTGCTTATTCCTCTGCCGGCAAGGTACTCCTTCACGGCATCGTTGTTGGGAACGAAGCAAGTGTACTGCCCGTAGGTGGAGAGCAGGTCCATCAGTCCAGCCCTTTCCACAATAGATGTGAAGTCGCTGTACTGTGGCCTTGTCTTCAGGTAGTCGCTCATCATCTCGCCGGTAAAGGTGTAGAAGTGGTCGCTATCCGGCTCGTCGGAGCAGGCCGTGAAGAGTCCGCTGCCGATGCCTCCCCAGAGGAGCGGAGCCATGACAGCTCCAATGCCAAAGAGTGCCTTCTTAACTTTTATTGCTATTGTCTTTTTCATTTTGATTTCTTGTTTTGGTTACATTATCAAGTCTGGCCTCCACCCCTTGTGCAGGGGCGGTGTGACAGGCATTTATTTAGCCTTCTCGTAGCTCTCGTTCTCACCGCTGCCGAAGGCGGGGTTCTGAACGAGGTTCTTGTTCACTTTTATCTCGTCGAGATTGTATGGCCAGTAGATGGCATCCATCTTGGAGAGCTTGTTGCGCACATAGCCGCCGCCGCTCGACTGCTTGGACGAAACAGTGGTAGCCAGTGTCTGGCTGCTATTCAGGCGTCGTGCCTGTCTCACCAGGTCGTAGTATCTCTTTCCCTCAAACATCAGCTCGCGCTGGCGCTCAAGCATTACCAGCTTCTGCATGGCCTGCTTGGTGCGGTAGTCGTTGGCGCGGAGCGTGTCAACCAGCGGGGTCTCGCAAACGGAGCGTTTGTTGATGGCATTCACCAGCGAGAAAGCCTCACTCAGCTGGGGTGCGTCGCTCTCGGTGTTCTCCTCGCTCACCAGCTCGGCAATAGCCTCGGCCTTCATCAGCATGATGTCGCTCAAGCGGTAGATAACCCAGTTGCTCTTGTTCTTGTCGCGTGCATAGCTGTTAATGTATGATACCTGTGGGTCGGTGTTGCGGTCCTTGGCAGAAATCTGTATGCCTTCCCACACATACTTCCTTATCGACTGGTCGGAAGAGTTCATTGCCTCGTAGCGGCGTGAGTCATACTTTGAAGTGTATGGCGTGGTGGACTCCTCAAGCAGAACCGGTGATGGAGAGGTGAGTCCGATGGTAGTGCCATAGCCGAAGAAGTCGTTGATGGCTGCGTTAGACATCATGTTGTCATCGTCCATGAATACCAGCTCGAAGATGCTCTCAGTGCTGTTTCCGTTACCGAATATTGACGAATAGGCTGCACCGTAGATGTCATTGCCCTTGAGGTTGTTTACCAGCGGGTAGCCGTTAAGCCTGGTAAGGTTGTCGGCTTGCGATACAACAGAAACAGTAGAAAGGTTGGAACGTTCGTTCTGGCTGTCTTCCTTCTTCGACTGTATCAGCTCGTCGGCATACTTTATGCAGTTCTTGTAGTCGCCCTGCCACAGGTACATCTCGCACAGCATGGCCTTGATGGCATCCTGGGTGATGCGTCCCCTCTGGTAGTATGTCTTAGTCTTGGGATACTTCTTCTGGGCATCGTTCTTTACCTTCTCCAAGTCAAGGATGAGGTTGTCCAGCACTTTTTCAAACGGCGTTGCAGGCAGGTCGAATGTCTGGTTGTCGTCGATAAAAGCCTCGGTGGAGTAGGGTACGTCGCGGAAAGTGCGTATCAGGTAGAAGTAGCACAGGTCGCGCAGTGCCGATACTTCGGCTATGGTGGCCCTAAGCTCCTCCTCCGTGAAGGCAGGGTCTATCTCTGCCACCTTCGGAGCATAGAGCAGCACGGTGTTGCATCGGTTGATAACATTATAGAATCCGTCCCATGTGGTGTAGGCGTTGGAGGCGTCGATACTCTCGTTGAGCACTTTCTCCAGGTTCTGGTCGTTCTGGATGTTGTTGCCTATTCCGACGTTGTCGCTTCTGAATTCGCCCCATATCATCATTCGCTTGATGATGTCTGAACTCTGCAGTCGAGAGTAGCATCCAGCCACTACTGCGTCTACGTCGGCCTTCTCATTCCAGAAGTCCTCAAGTACGATTTCATTCGGCGACTTGATTTCCAGGAAGTCTGAGCAGGATGTCAGGAGGGTTCCGCCTCCGACCCCCACTACGGGGAAGGCGAAAGCCATGAAGCCTCTCAATATGGCGTTGCAGATATTACTTGTTGTCTTCATATTCTTAAGATGTTTTATGTCATTCTTGTCACTCGTTGTCGTTATGTTAACTGTTGAGTGGAGCATGTTAGAAGTCTACTGTCACGCCCAGGGTGTACGAGCGCGAGCGTGGTGTCTGCGAATTGTCGATGGCAGGTGCGTATCCGCCCTGTACGATGTCGGGGTCAACACCCGAGTACTTTGTAAGGACAAACGGGTTGTTGATACTGGCGTAAAGGTTGATGCGGTTCAGTCCTATCCATGTGAGGTATTTCTTCTTGATGGCGTAGTTGAGCTGTGCATAGCCCATGCGCAGGTACGTGCCGTCTTCCACGAATCGGTCGCTGACAAGCGTGTTGTACTGGGTGTTGCCGTACATGGCACGTGGAATGACCGTCACGTCGCCGTCCTTGCGCCAGCGATAGTTCACGGCCTGACTCTGGTTGTTGTTGCCTGTCATGGACTCTGCATTGAGTCGGGCCATGTTCAGAATCTTGTTGCCCACGCGGTATGTGAACTGTGTGGTGAGGCGCCAGTCGCCATAGCGGAAGGTGAAGCCGAAACCACCGGTGAGCTTGGGAAGCGAGCTGCCCAGGTACATGATGTCGAGTGCGTTGATCTGTCCGTCGTGGTTCACGTCCTCATACATGGCATCGCCACCGGCAAAGTCGTAGTTGCGGCCCTGGCGTCCGGCAGCACCCTCGATGGTGTAGTCGAACATCATTCGCACCGGCGTTCCGTCGTTGTTGTATACTGGCTTGCCGTCGGCGTTGAGCACTATAGGAGCGGTCTTTCCTGAAGCCAGGAAATCGTTCTCCAGCCAGTTGTGATACTCCTCGGTGGTCATCTTGTTGTTGCGGCCATACTCGGAGACGTAGGTGTAGCCATACTGGTAGACACCCTTGTAGTGGAAGCCGTAGATGGCACCCAGCGGGTTGCGCAGCTGTACGCGCTGCAGTGTCTCGCCGTTGTTGTATGAGTATTCCGAGTTGAGGTTGTTCAGGATGTACTCATCCATCTCAAGTATCTCATTGCGGTTGTTACCGAAGTTCACGTTCATGTCAACCACAAACTTTCCTGCTTTTACCAGCTCGTTGGTGTTGATGTGGAACTCCCATCCGGTGTTCCTCATCTTACCGCTGTTGCGGTAGGCCAGTGTTGTGAAACCGGCGTTGGAAGGAATCCTGTAGTTGGACATCAGCATGTTTGTGGTGGTAGAGCGGTATCCCTCAACGGTAAGGCTCAGCCTGTTGTTTAGGAATGCGAGGTCAAGACCGAGGTTGTAAGATGATACTATCTGCCACTTGAGGTCGGTCAGTCGGATATTGTCCGGGCGTATACTCGTCATGTCGATATATCTGTCGGTCGTCACGTATTTCGACGTGTAGAGATAGTTCTGGTTAGGCTGGTTGCCCACGCGTCCCCAGCTAGGCCTTACGGCGAGCATAGAGAGTGTAGGCTTCAGTTTCTCCATCCAAGGCTCGTCACTGACAATCCACTTCAGCGATACAGAGGGGAAGTAACCCCACCTGCTGCTGGGTCCGAACTTTGTCGTTCCGTCGGCTCTTACAGTGAAGTCGGCCACATAGCGTCCCTTG
Organism: uncultured Prevotella sp.; assembly: GCA_947303825.1. GTDB lineage: Bacteria > Bacteroidota > Bacteroidia > Bacteroidales > Bacteroidaceae > Prevotella. The sequence continues at coordinate 22,267 of CAMYZK010000006.1, forward strand.
TAGGCGTAGTGCGTTGAGAAAGTATAGTACATGGAGCGCCACTGGTTGTACCATGAAGAGAGTCCTGTAGGTATGCCGGCCGAGGGGTCTTCGATGCCGCCTGAAGGCAGGTTCTTGGCATCGGCACTCTGGCCGTTACTTGAGCCGCTGGTCAGCTCAAAGCGTCCCATCATCATCATGGAGTGGTCTTTGTTCTTAAATGCGGGAATGAGGGTCAGCGTCTGCTTGGTGTTGAACGACACACTCTTCGATGCGCTGGTGCCGGCATTGTTCACTCCCTGGGCCCATGACCATGTGCGCAGGGCCTGTGGCAGGAAGGAATCGTCATATTGGTTGTAGATGTTCATATACACCGAACCTCTCCAGTTCAGCTGCCAGTGCTCTTCGTCGGTTCCCAGCAGCTGGTAGTTGATAACCAGCTCAGGGCTCATGTCGTAGGTGCGCCTCTGCTTCTTTGCGAGGTTGGCGCTTGCCACGGGGTTCACCTGGTCTTTCTGGTTTCCGTCGAAGATGCTTGTCGCAGTTTGCAGCATGGTGTAGTATTTGTCGGTATTCTCACCCGTCAGCGGGTCCTGCTCGTAGATGGTCATGTTTGGCATCCTGGTGAGGGCAATACCCAGCAGACCGTGGTAGTTCATGTCGTTCTTGGTGTAGGTCAGCGCGAAGTTGGTCTGTACGCGAATGCGTTCCGAGACATTGTAGTCGAGTGCGACACGCGTAGAGAATCGGTTCAGCTTCTGCTTGATCATCGTACCTGTCTCATGGTCGAAGCCGCCGCCAATGCGGAAGGAAGCTTTCTCACCGCCACCACTCACGGTAACGTAGTGGTTCTGGCGTAGACCCCACTGTGTCACGGCGTCGCGCCAGTCGGTGTTGTTGTTGTACTGCTCGTACTCCGAGAAGTTCGGGTCGTAGTTAAGCTCGGGAATGTTCGATGCGTTGTCATCCTGTGCGGGGTTGAAACGGCTCTCCTTAAGCAGCATGGTGTAGTCGTCGCCGTTGAGCAGCTTGTATCCCTTTGGCTGATAGGTTCCTGTGAGCTTGAGCGAGTAGGTGAGCTTTGGTTTACCCCTTGCGCCGCGCTTTGTGGTAAGCTCGATGACACCGTTACCACCCTGTGAGCCGTAGACGGCAGTTGCGGCAGCGTCTTTCAGCACGTTGATGGTGGCAATGTCTTCAGGGTTGATGTTGAGCAGCTCGGCAAACTTCTCGTTGTTGGCCGATGCCATGTCAAAGTTGTCAAGGTTCACCTCGCGAATGTTGCCGTCTACCACTATAAGCGGGTTGGCATCGGTGAGTGTGGACAGTGAGCTGGCACCACGCAGCCTCATGGTGGAGCCTGCACCCAGGTCACCCGAGTTACCGATAATGTCGAGGCCGGCGATACGTCCCTGGAGTGCCTCGTCGATGGTTGTCATTCCCAGACCCTCGAACTCTTTCATCGAGATAGACTGTGACGAGTAGGAAATCTCTCGCTCAGGGATGGGCAGGCCGTTGCCCTGTGCGCGTTTCTTCGACTTAATCACCACCTCCTTGATGGTTGTGGTGCTCTTCATGTGCACGTTGAACGTGGTCTTGTTGATAGGCATCACTTGGGGACTCATTCCCACGTAGGTAAAGCGGATTTTGTCCTTTGGGTTCTTTACCTTCATGGTGAAGTTACCGTTGAGGTCGGTGACGGCTGAGTTGATGATACGCCCCGTGCCATCAACCTCGCACACCGTGGCTCCCATCAGTCCGCCCATTTCGTCGCTCACCGTGCCGTGTACCGACGTGATGTCCTGTGCGCTAGCCGTATAGGACAGCAGTAGCGCAAAGGCCATTATAATATATCTTATTTGTTTCATATCTTAGTTGTTCTTTAAGTATTCTTCCACTACCTGCCTCCAAGG
>CAMYZK010000007.1 GCA_947303825.1 uncultured Prevotella sp.
AAGCTGACACTCACCGGCAACCTGGGCGACGTGATGAAGGAGAGTGCCGTGCTGGCACTGGAGTATGTCAAGGCACATGCCGAAACGCTGCAACTGGACTACCGCATCTTCGACAACTGGAACATACATATTCATGTGCCGGAGGGGGCAACACCCAAAGACGGCCCGTCGGCAGGCATTACCATAGCAACCTCTATAGCATCGGCATTGACACAGCGCAAGGTGAGGAAGAACGTGGCCATGACGGGCGAGATAACCCTTCGCGGCAAGGTGCTGCCAGTAGGTGGTATAAAAGAGAAGATACTGGCTGCAAAGCGAGCCGGCATTACCGACATCGTGCTCTGTAAGGAGAACGAGAAGGACATTCTTGAGATACCCGAGATGTATCTCAAGGGAGTCAGCTTCCACTATGTGCAGGATGTGCAGGATGTGTGGGCTTTCGCACTCACCGACGAGCTGGTGAAGAACCCAGTGAAATTTGACATTCCAGAAGGAGAAAAAGACAAGAACGACTGATTTGCGGCTTTCTATTTAAATGACGTTTGAACTTCAACATACAGATGCTGCTTCCGAAGCGCGTGCCGGTGTGATAAACACAGACCATGGACGCATAGAGACCCCCATCTTCATGCCCGTGGGCACATGCGGCAGTGTGAAGGGGGTTCACTTCAGTGAGCTGAGAGACGAGGTTGGGGCACAGATAATACTTGGCAACACATACCACCTGTATCTGCGTCCCGGTCTCGACACGCTAGGCAAAGCCGGCGGCCTGCATCGCTTCAACACATGGGACAGGCCTATACTTACCGACAGCGGCGGTTTTCAGGTGTTCTCGCTCACGGGCATCCGCAAGCTCAGGGAGGAAGGGTGCGAGTTCCGCTCGCACATAGACGGTTCGAAGCATGTGTTTACCCCCGAGAATGTCATCGACACGCAGCGCATCATCGGTGCCGACATCATGATGGCCTTCGACGAGTGTCCGCCAGGCGAGAGTGACTATCAGTATGCCAAGAAGAGTCTGGGGCTTACTCAGCGTTGGCTGGACAGGTGCGTTAAGCGATTCAAGGAGACACAGCCGCTGTACGGGCATAGTCAGGCACTCTTCCCCATAGTGCAGGGATGCAAGTATAAAGACCTGAGACAGGAGGCGGCAAAACATGTTGCCGACAAGGGTGCCGAGGGCAACGCTATTGGCGGACTGGCCGTGGGTGAGCCTACAGAAGTGATGTATGAGATGATAGAGGTGGTAAACGAGATACTGCCCAAAGACCGTCCCCGCTATCTCATGGGAGTAGGAACACCGCAGAACATACTCGAAGCCATAGAGCGTGGCGTTGACATGTTCGACTGTGTGATGCCTACCCGCAACGGCAGGAATGCCATGCTCTTCACCTATCAGGGAACGATGAACATGCGCAACAAGAAGTGGGAGCAGGACTTCTCGCCCATAGACCCTGACGGATGTCCCCTGGACAGGCTACACACCAAGGCATACCTGCACCATCTGTTCAAAGCACAAGAGCTGCTGGCACTACAGCTGGCCAGCATACACAATCTAGCCTTCTATCTGAGACTTGTAAGAGATGCACGAAGGCATATCATTGAGGGCGACTTCACACAGTGGAAACGCTCTGTCATAGACGACTTAGCACGCAGGGTATGAGGTGGATTCTTCTCAAGCGGCTGGACCGCTACATCATCAAGAAGTTTATTGGCACATATATATTTGCCATCCTGCTGATTATCTCTATCAGTATAGTCTTCGACTTCAATGACAACATGTCGAAGTTTGCCAACAACCATGCACCCTGGCGAGCCATCATCTTCGACTACTATGCCAACTTCATTCCTTATTTTGCCAACCTCTTCTCGCCTCTGTTCGTCTTCATTGTCGTCATCTTCTTTACGTCGAAGCTGGCAGGCAACAGCGAGATTATTGCCATGCTTGCCTCGGGAACAAGCTTCCGCAGGCTCATGCGCCCGTATCTCCTGTCGGCAGCACTCATAGCAGGCATCAACTTCTACCTCGGGGCATACGTCATACCAAGCGGCAACATAGTGAGGCAGAACTTTGAGACGATGTACAAGAACAAGAAGAAAAACACGTCGGCATCAAACGTTACGCTCCAGGTGGGGCCGGGAGTCATTGCCAACATGCAGCAGTATGACAACCTGGCAAAGCGCGGATACGGATTCAACCTCTACAAGTTTGAGCAGAAGAAGCTGGTGAGCCACATGATGGCCAACATGATACAGTATGACACTATCAGCGACTCACGCTACCACTGGAAAGCTACCAACTACAAGATACGCACCCTGAAAGGGCTGAGGGAACAGATTGAGTCGGGTGTCACCATCGATACCATGATTGTCATGGAGCCAATGGACCTGGTCTACTCCAAGGGCCAGCAGGAACAGTTCACTTCGCCAGAGCTGCTCAGGTACATCTCTAAGCAGCAGGAGCGAGGGTCTACCAACGTGGTGCAGTACGAGGTGGAATACCACAAGCGAATAGCCACCAGCTTTGCGTCGTTCATACTTACCATCATCGGAGCATCGCTGTCGGCCAGAAAACGTAAAGGGGGCATGGGTCTGGCACTCGGCATTGGACTGGCACTGAGCTTTGCCTACATACTCCTGCAGACTGTATCGGCAACATTTGCTATTCAGGCCAGCTTCCCACCGATGCTCGCAGCATGGTTGCCTAACATCCTCTATGTGTTCATTGCCTATTTCTGCTACAGGCAGGCACCGAGGTGAGTTAAGAGTTAAGAGAAATGACATTTGAAGAGACATATTTGAACGATAATATCCTTGATGCACTTTATGACATGCACTTCGAGGAGATGACTCCCATACAGGAGAAATGCATACCGCAGATTCTGGATGGGCGAGATGTGTTGGGCGTAGCCCAGACAGGAACGGGAAAGACGGCTGCCTACCTGCTGCCTATCCTCTCTATGCTTGACGATGGTGAATATCCCGAGGACGCCATCAACTGCGTCATCATGGCACCTACACGCGAGCTGGCGCAGCAGATAGACCAGGCTATGGAGGGATTTGCATACTACATGCCGCAGGTGAGTTCCATTGCTGTATACGGTGGCAACGACGGCTCGCGCTTCGACCAGGAACTGAAGAGTCTTAGGGGAGGGGCGCCTGTTGTGATAGCAACGCCGGGCAGACTGCTCAGCCACATGAAGGTGGGAAACCTGAATCTGGCCCATACCTCCTTCTTTGTGCTCGACGAGGCCGACCGTATGCTCGACATGGGGTTCATCGATGACATCATGCAGATAACTAAGCTATTGCCGCAGGACTGCCAAAAGGTGATGTTCTCCGCCACCATGCCCTCGAAGGTGAGAGACCTGGCCGTCTCGCTGTTGCACAATCCGGTGGAGGTGAAGCTGAAGGTGAGCCGTCCGGCCGACAAGATAAGGCAGCTGGCATACGTTTGTTACGACCCGCAGAAGCTCTCCATCATCGACCATCTGTTCAAGAACGGCGACCTGCAGCGCGTCATCATCTTCTGCGGAAAGAAAGACCGCGTGAAGGACATCAACCGCCAGCTGAGCCGCCTGAAGATAAACTGTGCCCCTATGCACAGCGACCTCTCCCAGCAGGAGCGCGACGATGTGATGTACCGTTTCAAGGCCGGACAGGTAGATGTGCTCGTGGCTACCGACATCGTGAGCCGTGGCATTGACATCGACGATATCAGGATAGTGATAAACTTCGACGTTCCTCATGATGCCGAGGACTATGTTCACCGCATAGGGCGCACTGCACGTGCCGACCGTGACGGCATGGCCATCACCTTCATCAGCGACAAGGATATAAGACGGTTCATGCAGATAGAGCACTTCCTTGGCAAGGAGGTGGAAAAGCTGCCGCTACCCGACGGGCTGGGAGAAGGGCCGGAGTACAAAAGCTCGGAAGAGAACGCTAAGTCATCAAGGCGTAACAGTCACAGAGGCCACGGCAATAAGCCGAGACGCTACAAGGGGCGTAAGGATAAGGGCCGCGACGGTAAGAAAACACAAGAGAAAGATAACAACAAACAACAAATTAACTAGACAAAGACTGACATGGAACTGAGGATTGCAGTGTTGCCGGGCGACGGTATAGGCCCGGAGATAATGAGGCAGGGCATCGCCGTGATGAATGCCGTGGCCCTCAAGTTTGGACATCGCTTCTCGTATGAGGAAGCAATGGTGGGTGCCAGTGCCATTGATGCTGTGGGTGACCCGTACCCTAAGGATACTCACGAGGTATGCATGAGGGCCGATGCTGTGCTTTTCGCTGCTGTAGGTTCATTGAAGTATGACAACAACCCTACTGCCAAGGTGCGCCCGGAGACAGGCCTGCTGGCCATGCGCAAGCAGCTGGGACTCTATGCCAACATCAGGCCGGTGGCAACGTTCGACTGCTTGCTGCACAAGTCGCCGCTGAAGGATGAGCTGATACGCGGGGCAGACTTCATTGTTATCAGGGAGCTGACGGGAGGCATGTACTTCGGAGAGAAATATCAGGACAACGATAAGGCATACGATACCGACCTGTATACTCGTCCAGAGATAGAGCGTATACTCAAGATGGCCTTCGAGTATGCCCTGAAGCGCAAGAAGCACCTTACTGTGGTTGACAAGGCCAACGTGCTGGCAAGCTCCAGACTGTGGAGGCAGATAGCAAAGGAGATGGAGTCGCAATACCCTGACGTTACTACCGACTATATGTTCATAGACAATGCTTCCATGCGTGTGCTTACAGACCCTCGGTTCTTCGATGTCATAGTGACCGAGAACACCTTTGGCGACATTCTTACCGACGAGACATCGTGCATCACCGGTTCTATGGGGCTGCAGCCATCGGCATCGCTGGGCCTGCATACACCGCTCTTTGAGCCTGTCCACGGCTCGTGGCCGCAGGCTGCCGGACAAAACCTGGCCAACCCCCTGGCGCAGATACTCTCGGCTGCCATGCTGCTCGAACACTTCTCTCTGACAGAGGAGAGCGCGCAGGTGCGCCGCGCTGTCGATGCCTCGCTGGCCGAGAACGTCCGAACCCCTGAGATACAGGTGGAGGGAGGCCGGCACTACGGAACGGCCGAAGTGGGGCAGTGGATAGTTGACTACATCAAGAGAAGTTAACAATGAGATTCCCACGAGTCGTTTTACTTGTAAGCATGCTGGCACTCACCATGTCGCTTCCGATGCTTGCCCAGACGCCGCAGCAGTGGCGCGACTCATTGGCCGTGCTCAATAAGCAGATAACAGCACAGCCTGCTTCTACTGACCTCAGACTAAGGAAAGCTGCCGTGAACATAGAGCTCAACCAGTGGGAATATGCCATAGAGGAGTATGGACGTGTGCTCGACATTGACAAGAACAGCCTGTCGGCACTTTACTTCAGGGCGTATGCCTACAACCACCTGCGGCATTATGACTTGGCCTGTGCCGACTATGAGCATTTCCTCTCTATACTGCCTCGCAACTTTGAGGCCCGCCTGGGGCTTGCCATGACCAAGCGCAACATGGGCCGTAAGCTGGAAACTGGCGATGAGCTGAACCGCCTGGTTGAGATGTACCCCGACTCGGCTGTTGCATACGCAGCACGCGCAGCATTTGAACAGGAGGAGAAACAGTACGACCTGTCGCTCTACGACTGGGACAAGGCGTTGCTGCTCTCCCGTAACAACACCGAGTATCTGCTGGCCAAGTACCATGTGCTGTGGGCTATGAAACGCTACGACGAGGCACGGCGCCTGCAGCGCGAACTGCTGAAGGCCGGTGTATCGCAGGCATTGTTGAAAACCGAAAAATGACCGATAAAACTATGAGAAGATTTTCTGTTATTTTTGCCACACTCCTTGTGGCTTTTGCCTTTAGTGGAAACTGTCTGGCAGGCAACAAACTCACGTTGAAAGATATTACTGGCGGGGCATTCTATGCCAAGTCGATAGCTGCCGTAGAGCCACTGGCTGGCGGAGAGGAATATGCCCAGATTTCTTATGATGGCAAGCAGATAGTGAAGTATTCGTTCCGAACAGGAAAACAGACGGGAGTGCTCTTCGATGTTGCCACTGCACGTGGGGCACGCTTGGATGGCGTAGACGGATATGTGATGAGTCCCGACGGGAAGAACATTCTCATACAGACCGACACTCGGCGCATCTACAGGCATTCGTTCACCGCCACCTATTATATATATAATGTGGCAAACGGCAAGCTGGCACCGCTCAGCGACGGCGGACCGCAGCAGACGCCCGTATGGAGTCCCGACGGCTTGCAGGTGGCCTTTGTTCGCGACAATAATATCTTCCTCGTAAAGCTGCTCTACAACAACTCTGAGAGTCAGGTCACTACCGACGGTAAGCGCAACAGCATCATCAATGGTGTGCCCGACTGGGTGAACGAGGAGGAGTTCTCGTTCAACTCGGCTATGACCTTCAGTGCCGACTCCAAGCAGATAGTATGGGTGCGCTACGACGAGAGTGCCGTAAGCGAGGTGTGCCTACCCATGGCTTCCGATGACTGGAACCCAGGAGCACGTCAGGCCGACAAGGCATGGATGAAACCCGATGGAGGATATACCTATAAGTATCCCAAGGCTGGAGAGCAGAACGCTACTGTCACGCTGCACAGCTACGACATCAAGAGTAGGCAGACGAGAAAGCTCAACCTGCCGCTCGATGCCGACGGATACATACCGCGCATCCTGCCCACCAGCGACCCCGCAAAGGTGGCCGTCTTCACCCTGAACCGACATCAGGACTGCCTCAGGCTCTTTATGTGCAATCCGCTCACCACCGTGTGCCAGCAGGTCATTGAGGACAAGGTGAGCAAGTATGTCAACGAGAACGTCTTTTCCAACGTCAAGATTGTCGGCTCGAACATTCTGCTAACCAGCGAGCGCGACGGCTATAACCATATCTATCTGTATAATCTCAACGGACAGCAGCTACGCAAGGTGGGCGACCTGCCCCAGCCCCAGCGGATAGGAGGGGGGGAGAAAGAACTCCATACCATCGTCACCGATGTCTATGGCTACGACGAGGCTACTGGCGACATCTTCTTTGCTGCCCTCAATAGCGGACCCACTGAGCAGCAGGTCTTTGTTAACCACAAGAACGGCAAGACCGACTGCCTCACTCCTGGTGGCGGATGGGCTTCGGCAACCTTTGCACAAGATTTCAAGAACTTTATCTGCATCTGGAGCAATATCGACACCCCTACGCAGATCACGCTTCGCAGCACCCAGGGCAAGACACTTGCCACACTGGTCGACAATAAGGAGCTGGCAGCCAGATATGCATCCTATGACATGGGGAAGAAGGAGGTGTTCACATTCACCACGAGCGAAGGCGTAAGGCTTATCGGCTGGCTTGTCAAGCCTGCCGATTTCGACCCTGCCAAGAAATATCCTGTCATCATGTACCAGTATGGCGGTCCTGGCTCCCAACAGGTGAAGAATGCCTGGGGCATAGGCATGAACGGTCAGGGGGCCATCCTAGAACAGTATCTGGCACAGCAGGGCTACATCGTGGCGTGTGTCGACAACCGTGGAACAGGCGGACGAGGAGCCGAGTTTGAAAAGTGCACTTACCTGCGACTGGGTGAGCTGGAGGCACGCGACCAGGTGGAGACAGCACTGTGGCTGGGCAAGCAGAGCTATGTGGACAAAGACCGCATTGCCATCTGGGGATGGAGCTACGGAGGCTGGAACACCCTCATGGCCATGTCTGAGGGACGACCCGTCTTCTGCTGCGGCATAGCCATTGCACCGCCCACCTGCTGGCGATACTATGACACCGTCTATACCGAGCGGTTCATGCGCACACCGCAGGAGAACGCCAAGGGATATGACGAGATTTGCCCCATAGCACGGGCCGACAAGCTGCACGGAGCACTGCTGCTGTGCCACGGACTGGCCGACGACAATGTGCACTATCAGAACACTGCCGACTATGTGTCGGCACTCGTCGATGCCGACAAGGACTTCCGGCAGCTGGTCTACACTGGACGCAACCATAGCATCTACGGAGGAAACACCCGCTACCACCTCTTCCGACAGTGCATCAACTTCTTCAACCAACACCTAACTCTTAACCCATAAGTCGTGTTTATCTCAAAAGAACTCAGGAAGAAAAACATTGCCGAGTACCTGCTCTACATGTGGCAGGTGGAAGACACCATACGTGCCTTCGGATGCTCGCTGCCGCGAATACGCCGCGAATACGTAGAACGCTTTGACTATAGTGATGAACAGAAGGAAGACCTGGCCGACTGGTACGGCAACCTCATCCGCATGATGAATGAGGAAGGATGTCGTGAGACGGGCCATCTGCAGATAAACCGCGTAACGCTGCAGCTGCTCTCCGACCTGCACCGTCAGCTGCTCAGCTCACCCAAGTTCCCCTTCTACAACACCGCCTACTACAAGGTGCTGCCCTTCATCGTGGAGCTGAGAGGACGAGGAGCCAATAAAGATGAAGACGAGATAGAGACATGCCTTAATGCCCTCTACGGCACCCTCATGCTGCGTTTGCAGAAACGTGAGATAACACTCAACACCCAGCATGCCGTCACGGAGATTTCTTCCTTCATTGGCATGCTCAGCGACTATTATAAGCAAGACAAAGAAGAAGGACTGACATTCTGATTATGAACATACTTATTACAGGCTGCAACGGACAGCTGGGTAACGAGATACAGCTGCTTGAGCCACAATACCCAGGCCACACTTTCTTCAACACCGACGTGGCCGAGCTTGACATCACAGACCCACAGGCCATCAATGACTACGTGACCCAAAACAGCATAGACGTGATAGTAAACTGTGCTGCATACACCGCTGTCGACAAGGCTGAAGACAACCCCCAACTGTGTAGCAAGCTCAACGCGCAGGCTCCCGCATTCCTTGCAAAGGCCATTGTCGGCAGGGGAGGGTTGATGGTGCAGATTTCAACAGACTACGTGTTCGACGGCACCGCCCACAAGCCCTATACCGAAGATCAGCCCACAAGCCCCAACAGCGTCTATGGGCGTACCAAGCTAGAGGGCGAGCAGGCCGTGCAGCAGCTCTGTCAGCAATATATCATCATCCGAACGGCATGGCTCTATTCCACTTTCGGCAACAACTTTGTAAAGACCATGATAAGGCTGGGGCAGGAGAGAGCCGAACTTGGTGTCATTGCCGACCAGATAGGCTCGCCTACATACGCCCGCGACCTGGCAAAGGCTGTCCTCATGGCAGTAGACAAGCATATTGCTACGGGCATCTACCACTTCACAAACGAGGGTGTGGCCTCATGGTACGACTTCACACTTGCCATACACCAGCTGGCTGGCATCGACTCGTGCCACGTAAGGCCGCTGCATACTTACGAGTATCCTACTCCCGCATCGCGCCCTCACTACTCGGTGCTCGACAAGGCCAAGATACGTCAGGCGCTTGGCATTGAGATACCCCACTGGAGAGAGGCCCTGACACAATGCCTTTATGAGTTATGAAAACCCTCATCATCCTCGTGGGGCGTACCACCAACCCGCATTTTGCTGCCAGCATATCCGACTATGCCGCACGCATAACCCATTACATGCCTTTTGAGATGCTTGTGCTGCCCGAGACGAAAAATACCAGGAGCCTGTCAGAAGAGCAACAGAAACATGCTGAGGGTGATCAGATCCTTAAGCAGTTACAGCCTTCCGACACCGTGGTGTTGCTCGACGAGCATGGGCGCGAGCTGCGCAGCATTGAGCTCGCATCATGGCTGGAGCACCGGCGGCAGAGTGCCAAGCGGCTGGTCTTCATCATTGGCGGACCCTACGGCTTCTCACCCGAAGTCTATGCTAGGGCCAACGAGAAGTTGTCGCTCTCCCGGCTCACGTTCTCTCACCAGATGGTAAGGCTGGTGTTCACCGAACAGCTCTATCGGGCATGCACCATCATCAAAGGAGAACCCTACCACCACGAGTAACCGTTTTAAAAGTCAGCTATGACTGAGACATGCATGCCATTTATTTATACATCGCAAAAACAGGCGATTATTTCTTGCTGCAGGAGGGACGCGAGGATTCTGCTCGGACGAAAGAAGAACGAAAGAAGACTTATGTTGGAAGGGGAAAAGATATGAAAAAACTTGCATGACGCTGTTTTTTTTCGTACCTTTGCAGCGTCCAAGCAGAGGCAAGGCCTGCTACAGAAAAATGGGACAAATAACTGTTGGTTTATAGAAGAAGTAACAAAAACAAGCATGATACAGTCAATGACAGGCTACGGCAAGGCCGTAGTGGTATATAAGAACAAGAAGATAAGTGCTGAGATAAAGTCGCTGAACTCCAAGCAGCTCGACCTGCAGACACGTATAGCCCCCATCTACCGTGAGAAGGAGATGGAGATAAGGCAGATGATAGCATCTAGCCTGGAGCGTGGCAAGGTGGATTTCGCCCTGTGGCTGGAGAAAGACACAGAGGTTGATGCCACACCGATAAACGGGTCACTGATGGACAACTACTACCGTCAGCTGAAGACCATTGCCGACAAGTATGGCATACCGGCGCCCCAAGACTGGATATACACGCTGACACGCATGCCCGACGTGCTCACCAAGACAGAGGTGGAGGAACTGTCGGAAGAGGAGTGGCAGGAGGCACGCAAGGCAGTAGAACAGGCTATAAAGGCACTGGTAGACTTCCGTAGCCAGGAGGGGGCTGCCCTGCAGAAGAAGTTTGCCGAGAAAATAGACAATATAGAGCGCCTGCTTGCCAGTATTGAGAAGTGGGAGAAACAGCGGGTGGAGAAGATAAGGCAGCGCATAGTGGACGGCCTGCAACAGGTATCGGCTGTAGACTACGACAAGAACCGATTGGAACAGGAGCTCATCTACTATATTGAGAAGCTGGACATCAGCGAGGAGAAGCAGAGGCTGGCAAACCATCTGAAGTACTTCCGCGAGACCATGGAAGAGGGACACGGACAGGGAAAGAAGCTGGGTTTCATAGCACAGGAGATGGGGCGTGAGATAAACACCACCGGCTCGAAGTCTAATCAGGCCGAGATGCAGAACATTGTGGTGCAGATGAAAGACGAGCTGGAGCAGATAAAGGAACAGGTATTAAACGCATTGTGATATATATATATGGCTAAACTGTTAATTGTAAGCGCACCTTCAGGAAGCGGAAAATCGACCATAGTAAACTGGCTGATGAAGGAACATGCAGAGTTGAGCCTGTACTTCTCTGTTTCGTGCACTTCACGGGCTCCAAGAGGAACAGAACAGAACGGAGTGGAGTATTTCTTCCTCACGCCAGAGGAGTTTCGCCAGAAGATAGACAACGATGAGTTTCTGGAGTACGAGGAGGTGTACGAAGACCGCTTCTACGGCACGCTGAAGGCACAAGTGGAGCGACAGCTGGAGGCAGGGCAGAACGTGGTCTTTGATGTTGATGTGAAGGGTGGGGTGAACATAAAGAAGTATTATGGCGACAGAGCCATGAGCATTTTCATAAAGCCCCCTTCGGTAGAGGAGCTGCGCCGCCGCCTGGAGGGTAGGGGCACCGACACTCCGGAGGCTATAGAAAACCGTCTGGCTAAGGCAGAGTATGAGATGACCTTCGCCCCGCTATTCGACCATGTTGTGGTGAACGACGACTTGGAACAGGCCAAGCAAGAGACGTTACAACTGGTGAGCGACTTCTTGCAGTAGATGTTTCATGGGCTAAAGTGGAGCGGCATCTCATGCTAAAGAGAATAGGCATACTAGGCGGGAGCTTCAATCCCATTCATTTAGGGCATATAGCTCTTGCACGCCAGTTGAGACAGCTGGCCGGCCTTGACGAGGTGTGGCTCATGGTGAGTCCGCAGAACCCGCTGAAGGAGTCGGCAACGCTGATGGACGACCGGCTGCGCTATCAGCTGACACGGCTGGCTCTTCACGGTGAAGAGGGGGTGGTGGCCAGCGACTACGAGCTACACCTGCCCAAACCAAGCTATACATGGAACACCCTTGAGCACCTGCACAAGGACTATCCCGACTACACGTTTGTATTGCTGATAGGTGGCGACAACTGGGAGCGATTCCCGCAGTGGTATCGTGCCGACGACATTGTTGAAAGCCATCAGATTGTGGTTTATCCACGCCGTGGCAGCGAGAGCTGCGCTGCGGCACTGCCCCCAACGGTAAGCATGGTGAAGACGGAGCTTATTGATGTCTCAAGCACAGAAATACGCCAAAGGGTGGCACAGGGCAAGAGCATCACAGGCCTGCTTCCCGCCATTATAGAACCGCTGGTGAAGCGGCTCTACGGGTTAGGGAGTGCAGGAGTGTAGAGTTAAGTTTAGAGTGTAGAGTTTAGAGTTTGCTACCGCAGTGCTTAGTTTAGAGTGTAGAGTTTAGTGTTTGCTACCGCAGTGCTTAGTTTAGAGTGTAGAGTTTAGAGTTTGCTACCGCAGTGCTTAGTTTAGAGTGTAGAGTTTAGAGTTTGCTACCGCTTGCAGTGTATTGTCTTTAACTCCTTTCGCTCGGCTTCGCCGCTTGGCTCGTCCAAGAAATCCTAAATTCATAAACTCATTTACTTGAACTTCTCGTGACCAGTGAGAATGCGCAGGCGGCGAGCCACCGAGCGGAAGATGAACTTGAAGTTGCCGTAGCGCAGGTTGAGCCACAATTCCTCCAGCGAGCGTCCTATCTTTGTGAGCGGATAACCCCATCCGTTGGCTTTGTACATACGCTTCCAGTAGCCGGCTTCCTCTATCACATAGCGGGGATGATGAAGTGGAAAGGCCAGCTCGTGACGTTTCATGGTAAAAAGCTGCTTCAGACGCCGGGGCATGGTCTTGAACTCGGAGTAATGGGCTGAGTCGGCCGACGCTCCGATGTTGTTTATCATATTCTTAGCAGGCATGATGGCCAGGCCCGAGTTGAAAAGCATGGTGGCCCAGAAAACGCTCTCAAACTGCGGACTGCCGCTGTCTCTATGATCCTGGCACATCTTTATGAAGCTCTTGCGATAGCCTCGCTGACGTATCAGTGCGTCAAGCTGGCGCATGGCTTGCGGATCGTCGAGGAAAGTGTAGTCTTTGTCCCATTGCTGAACAACACGGCGCCACGATGCCCATCCCCAGATGCTGAATGCCGAAGTGAAAAAGTAGTCGTAGGGCATGTCGGGCGTCTCTTCGTCTACGTTGAAGCCCGCCACCATGGTGATACGCTCGTCGTCGGCATAGCGGTCGAGCATCTCCTTGCAGAAGGGGAAGAACGACTGCGAGGGTACGACATCGTCTTCGAGCACCATACACTTGTCGGCCAGCGAGAACGCCCACTGGTGACTGGTATAGCCAGCCACCATGCAGCCAAGGTTCTTCTCCTGATAGTTGCGGTGTACATCGCATTCCCAGTCTATTTCATTGTCGGATACAACCTTACGGCATGCTTCTATGCCTGTCTTATCGGCATCGTTGCGAGGACCGTCTTGAAAGAGGAACAGCCTGGAGGGACGTGCCTGGCGCACTTCGTTGAAGACTTGCTGCAACGTGTCGTTACGGGTGAAGAACAGCAACAATACTGCAATATCTACTTTTGCGGGGTACTTCATGAGTTGAGAGTTGACGAGTTGAGAGTTGTATTTAATTCAACTTCCGCAAGTTCTGCGGTAAAGCCCTGAAAGGGCGAAATAGCACAGACGGGGGTGATAACCCCCGTAAAAGGGTGGGCACACATCCTAAGCCCTGAAAGGGCGACATAGTTCTTTCGCCCTTTCAGGGCTATGTCTTGAAATGCCGTTCCATTACGGGGGTTATCACCCCCGCCTATGTTCTTAAGCTCTTTCAGGGCTTTGTGGATGCTTGCTCTCATAGCTTGCGGAACTTGAATTGTATTTAATTACGAATTATGGATTACGAATAAATCTTTGAAGTTGTTGCAAGAGTAGTAGGCGCAGCTTGTCGAGCAGTATAGAGCCGACGAAGACTGCTGCTATGAGCAGGACAACACTTAGTAGGAAGGCCGGGCGCGACAGCTGCCCATGCCAGGCCTGTATGGTGCCGTCGTAGTACTTGGCCAGGAAGCTGCTGCTATGGGTGAGGTAGATGGCCAAGGCCGATGCAGCCACCCAGTTTATCAGTCGGCTGCTGATGTGCAGCTTACTGAAGAAGAGCAGCAGGAAGGTAGCTGCCACAATTACCGTTGGAGAGTTGTAGAAGAAGAGCACTCCCCCTAGGTTAAGATGCCATTTGAGCAGGAAGGACGCTATTGCCACCATGAGGCATACTGCTGTATAGACCAGCAGGTCGGCCTTGCTGCTCAGACGGGTCCATGCCGGCCGGTAGATGCTCATATAGCGGGCAAGGAGGTAGAGGCCCATGAACGATGGCAGGCTGTAGCCGGCACGGAGCCATGCGGTAGCCTCGAACACCCATCCGAACACCCACTGGAAGCCGAAGAAACACAGCAGCACGGTAGCCAGCTGCCGCCGGGTGGCTGACTCGGCAAAGGTGTTGAGTACCGGGGCAAGGATGTAGAGGGCTATGTATACCTTTATGAACCAGTAGTTGCCGTCGTTGAGCATGAAAAGGGTGGTGATTGCCTTGGGAGGCAGCTGCCCGCTAACGCAATATTCTATGCCCAGGCAGAGCACTCCGAAGAACAGCAGTTGGAAGACGAGCTCGGAGAAACGCACCAGGCGGGGCCGTATGGCATACCAGCCAGAGAGCATGACAAACACGTTGACACCCACCACCGAGAAGCTCTGTGTGAGGAGCTGCAGGAAGCCCGACAGCGCATCGGCCTCGATGCTGGCTGGGGTGGGGTGGGGCAGTGCGCGGTAGCTGGCGTGCACTGTCATGATGAGGAGCATGGCCACTATGCGCAGCAGCTCCATATTGCTGTCGCGTGTTTTCATCGTCATTCTATTTTTCTCTTAACTATAAAGCCAACGGCCTCGCGGAAGATGGTGGAGTGCAGGAGCCACAGCGCGGCACAGTAAGCCACGGCTACCATTGCCACCTTCACTGCTATGCCTGCATACATGTTGCTGATGCCCTGTGTGGCAAGATGAGTAGCCAAGACTATTCCCACTGAGAGCAGCAGATAGGGAGCAACATCGCTCACCGCCTCTGTTACAGTGAGGCCAATCTTGCGGTGAGAGAAGTGGAACCATACGCCCATCCACACTATGTTGACCAGGGCAAAGCCCCTCACCATCCATCCTATGCCGTAGGGCACGCAGAGACCCACGACAAGCAGCTGCGCCAGGCACAGCCCTATGGTGCACCACATGTAGGTGGACGAGTGGCCCCGGCTGATGAGCAGATGGGAGAACAGGTAGCTGACGGGCATCACGGCTCCGGCCAGGCACAGCACACGCAGTATGTGGGCACTGGAGAGCCACTTCTCGGTTATCAGGATTACGATAAACTCTTCACTCACCAGAGCCAGACACAGCATCAGGGGGAAGCTGATAAACGCCGTGAAACGCAGCAGCTTGCGGAACACCTGCTTCTGCCGCTGGCGGTCGTCGTCGGTCTTTGTAAGCACAGGCTGGGCTATGCTGTAGAGCATGTTGGTGATGAGCGAGTGGCCCATGGTGTTCCACTTGTTGGCTTGGGTGAAGTCGCCCACCTCGGGGGCGGTGTAGAACTTACCCAGCAGCACCGAGAGTACGTTGGTGTTGGCCGCCGTCACAATGTTGGTCACTATCAGCTTGCTGCTAAAGCCCAGCAGCTCCCTCACAGGGCGCAGGTCGATCTTCAGCGTTGGCCGCCAGCCGGAAAACCAGAAGTTAAGCACACTGACCGACAAGGTGAACACGATGTTCTGCGTGGCCAGCCCCCAGTAGGCATAGCCCTGATAGGCCATGACAATGCCCACCACGCCGGAAAGGGCCATCGAGACCAAGGTGATGATGCTGCTCTGGCGTACCATCATGTTTTTAAAAATGTACGCGCGAGGGGCAATGCTGAAGCTCACAAAGAGAAAACTCAGAAACGAGTAGCGGGCAAGGGCTGTGAGGCGTGGCTCACCATAGAAGCTGGCTATGAGCGGAGCCGTAAAGAAGAACAGCAGATAGAAACAGACGCTTGTAAGAATGCTCATCCAGAATACAGCGTTGTAGTCGCGCTGTGTAACGTCTTTCTTGCGGTTGAGCGCGGCAATGAAGCCTCCCTCCTGCATGCAGGCTGCTATGGCCGAGAAGATAGCTAGCATGCCCACCATGCCATAGTCGGCCTGTGAGAGCTTGCGGGCCAGTATGATGCCGAACACCAGTCCCAGCAGCTGCTGCACACCGTTGCTCAGTCCGCCCCATAGCAGTCCCTTGGCCGTCTTTTCCTTCAATGACTCCTGTCTGCTCATAGCTTCTTTGTAGAAATCAGACTGCAAAGGTAGCAGAAAAAGGGCGAATGACCAAAATAATATCAATTTTTCAGCAAAACATTAATGAGAATCACTGTTTTGAGTGAATTTGCAACCGTATCCCTCTTGTTTAAATATAACTTCACAGTCCCATCTCTGTGCAGATGTCGTCAACGACATTCTGGGCTACGGTCTTGCCGCCAGGTGGCAGCAGGTGGTTGTGGAAGAACTGCTCGCGCTGAGGCAGCATGGGGTCGTTGCCGCCCAGCACTACGTCGTCAATGAAGTGGCGGATGTCGGCCTCGTTCTTGCCTTGGTAGTGCATGGCGTAGGCCTGGCGGCCAAACTCGCTCTGCGTGGAGAGCACAGCTGCCATATCCTTTGACACGAACATAACAGGGCGGCGCGAGTAATGGTACTCGGCAGCAAAGGAGCCGCTGTCGTGAATCATGGCGTCGCTCTGCATGAACAGGTCGGTATAGGATCCCGTTTCCAGCTGGGTGTTGGGCAGTTGCTGCCACCGTGCATAGTAGTCGTCAGCTCGCTGTTGTCCCCATTGACTGTGCTCATAAAGCTGGGTGAGCAGTGCGGGGTGGGGCTTGAAGGCTATCTGCAGCCTGTCGGCATATTCCTGGGCCAGAGCCAGCATGAGGTCGGCCATCCACAGGAAGTTGGCCCTGGGGGGAAATGCGGAGTTGTGGCTGATGATAGAGAAGTGGGGTGCCCAGATGATGCGCTTGCGCCGACGGCCATCGGCCATGACTCTCCAGGGATTGCTGTCTATAGGCTTCAGATAGTCGTCGGCATTGGCATATCCCACTACACGTACATTCCTACCTTTGTTGGTGGCCACATGCTGTGCCTCCTGCAGGTGCAGGGTGCTGGAATAGTAGAGCCGCCATGCCAGGTTGTGGAAATGCAGGTCGTAGGACAGCTTGCCAGTGGAGGTCCAGAAGCCGTAGGGCATGTAGCACAGCAGGCGGTCGTAGAAGCGGGTGCAGTCGTACTGGTCTATGAGCAGGTGCTCGTAGGGCTGTGTGTAGAAGAGAATGTCGGGCTGCAGCTCCCTGCGTATGTCGATAGGTGTTCCGTTGAAGTCAACGTAGCTGATGCCCCGGGCATCGAAGAATGAGCGCAGCAGCAGCATGTCGCTCTGCCACTCTCGGCTTTTGCAGGGCGAGAGCACTATGGTGGGCTTAAACCGTGCATCGCGGGCCATGAGCTGGTAAACATGCTGGTACTTCCACAGGGCCACGTCGATAGCCATGAACACCACTCGCAAGGGCCGTTTCTCGCGTCTCAGCCTTTCTGCCAGCCTGCGGTGCTGCCGTTCAGCAGAGCGGTACTTCCATGCGTGTAGCCAGAGGTAGTTCAGTGTCTGGGAAATCTTGTTCATTCCTTCTTCGTGATTTTCCTGCGCTACACCGTTCCTATCTTGTCGAGGCTTTGTCCAATCCCCACTGGCACAGACGGTCTATTACCGGCGAGGCAACTTTTTTCTCATGTGCCAACCGACTGATGACTGCCAGGCCGTAGGGAAAGTCTTCCGTGAAATACCTGCTATGGAAATCGGGTACATAGCCATTGCCAACCCTAAGCATGGGGGCTTGAATGCCTTTAAACGCCTTAATGCTACGCAACTTGGCAGCCAACGAAGCCGCATCGGTGCTTTCGTAGTAGTCGAGTACGGTGGGAATGCTTCCTTTCCTCACGGGCAAGACTGCCAGTAGCTGCTGAAACTCGTTGTCCATGGCAATATACAGTTCGGCTGCCCGCTCTGTCCATTCCTCGTAGAAATATGGTATACGGTTGCAGACATCACCTTCTTTCCAGTCGCTCCATAGGTCGTAGAGTCTTGCAGGATGCAGCAAGGGATTGCTATTGGAAAGGCTTACCTCATAGTGGTTCGCCATCAGGTGGGTTGGTGTGTTGAACATCTGCTGCAACGTCTCACACAGTGCTTCTGCCTGCTGCGAACGCTCGACAGCCACCTGTAGACTGTCCTTGAAGCCCAACAATGAGGCGCTGTGGCCATATTCCTTGACGCGGGCAATGAACGGCACTCGCTGGAATCCGAACAGGGGGTTGGACTGTGGCAGCACCTCCATAGCATCAAAGAAGAAACCTGTGCTGCTTACCACGCTTCCCACTGCAGTTCCAGGCTGCAAACAGTTCTTGATGCGTAAGAGCATCTCGCGTATGGAGTAGCCTGGCAGACATATTATCACTATGTCGGCATCGGCCACCACGTCTTGTGGGTCACTGCTGATGCGGCTTAGACTAGCATTAAGCAGGTAACCGTCAGGAGTCTCTATTTACAGCTGCCGGCTCCATCTTTCCGGATGGCGTGTCAGCAGCGACACCTCAACCCCCTGTCGTGTAGCAACAAAACCCGCCACGACATGCCCCAGATTTCCTCCACCACAAATACAAATCTTCATATCAACTGTTTAAGGTGTAGAGTTTGTTCACTTAATAACTCTTAACTCCTAACTCATTAAGTCCTTCCACCAGTCGTGTGTTGTCCTCGTGGTTACGCACTGCAATGCGCATGTACTGTTTCTGAGGCATTAGTCCGGGCTTGCCGCTACAGTCACGGGTAAGAATGTTGTATTGTTTGAGCATGTGTATCACTATCTGGCTGGCAGTGTAAGGGGGCATCACCTCGCAGAGGAAGTAGTTGGCCTGTGAAGGCATGACCCGCAGGAAGGGCACCTTGCGCAACTGGGCCTCAAAGCTGTCTCGCTCTTTCACGAATTTGTGGCATGCCCGCTTATAGTCTTTCTCATGCTTGCCGAATATCTGCATGAAGAACTCGGCAAAGGAGTTAAGATTCCATATACTCACCTCTCTCTTGACGTGTGCTATAAGTTCCTTATCGGCAGAAGCCAGGATGCCCAGCCTGAGGCCAGGTACACCATAGCTCTTTGAGATGCTCTTCATGACTGCCATGTGGGGAAATGCTTCCAGCGTTTCATCGCAGAGCAATGAATTGGTGGCATAGTCGGTGCTGAAGTCCACGAAGCTCTCGTCTACAATCAGTCGGATGGCATGCTCGTCGCACCACTTGGCCAGCCGCAGTACATCCAGCTTGGGTATGAAGTTGCCAGAAGGGTTGTCGGGGTTGATGACCATCAGCTGGCAGATGTCCTTGTCAGTAAAGAAAGCCATCAGGTCATCGGCCGTATAGCGGTAGTCCTCGTTCTGTGGCACGAAGGTCACCTGCTTGTCTTTGTCATAGCGGTTGGGATATTCCTCAAAAGTAGGACGGATGAATCCCACCTTCCCCTGCGATTCCTCCATCAGTATCTTTATCAGTTCAGCAGCACCGTTGCCAGGTACAATGTACGGCTCGCTCACTCCGAAGCACTTGCTGGCAAGGAGCGTGTTCACTTTCATGCCCGAGGGGTATTCGGTGAGCAGGGTGTCGAAGTTGGAGCGCATCTCGTCTTTCATCCTTCGGCTGGGGAAGTAGGGGTTTACCAGGTAGCAGTAGTCGAGCATCTGTGGGAATCGCCAGAAGCCGCCATAGCGTCCGTAGTATTTGCGAATCACATCCTTCTCGTCGGCAAAGAGGGCCTCGGCAATGTCCAGGTCTTGCTTGTCGTCTATCTCATACCACTTCTCGCTTCCAATGGGTAATGCTTTCAGGTCGTGGCCGTTCAGCAGTGAAATGACTCGTAGCACGTTCTCGTAATACTCGTTCAGTCCCACTGCCTTGGTGTATGCATCGAGGAAAGGTACATACTTGGTCTGTAGGAACTCACGGCTGAACTTATAGATGTTCACCGTCTTGTAATAGGTGTTGACATCGGCATAGCTGAAAGCTTCCTTAGAGATGAAGTTCACAATGTTGTTCTCATCGTCAAGACGCACCATGGTACCGTCCATCCACGATTCATACTTTGCCACCAGTGCCAGATTGGGTTCTGGGTTGTTTGCAATCATGGAGAGGAGATGGTCGCTGAAGATGAGGTCGCTTTCTATGAGCAGTGTGTCGTCTTGCTGCAATAGCTCCTTTGCCAGTGCCAGTGAGTAGATGTTGTTGGTACGCTCATAGTCTGGATTGTCCACATAAACTATGTTGAGGCTGTTGTCATATCGTTTTCCGATATAGTCTTTCAGCTTCTGCCCTTTATATCCCACAACGATTACTACTCGCTGCAGCTTCAGCCCTGAGAGCTGGAGGAGCAGCCTGTCGATGAGGCGGCGGCCGTTAACTTCGACCATGCACTTTGTGTTGTCGCTGGTCAGATTGCCCAGCCTGCGGCCCATCCCTGCCGCTAAGATTATTGCTTGCATCTTCTTTTATTTATCATTTAACAAACTGTATACGTGAGACGGTCTTGCCGTTTGCCATTGTGGTACGCACTATACATGGGCCTTGTGCAGGTTTGGTAATGCGCTGTCCGTTCATGTTGAAGAACTCAGTTGTTACCACGTTAGCCTTCTGAACCTCGCTAATGCCTGAAGGTATGTTGCCAATGAAATAGTCTACAACGAGCACTATACACTGCTGGTATCCTGCATTCTTGAACTTGACGATGTTGAGATTGTCCAGGTCGAAGGTTACATGGTCAGGATTGGATGCGTTGTTTACACCGAGAATGGTGGTTGTCTCGGGTGTGTAGTCCACACCGCCCACGCTTGCCCAGTAATTTGTCCGGTCGGTCTCGCTCTTGTTGGTGTAACTCCAGATGGTGATCTTCGTGGCATGACCGTTGTCGGGCAGAAAGAGCGTGTTCTCTGCTCCGTTAGATGTCTTTATGGTGGTGCGCTCGATGGTCTCGTTGTTGTATGTCAGATTAATCTTGCTGCCTGCCGAGTAGGTCTTCTCCAGATTGCCGGTAAGTACCATCGAGAAACCCTCGGCAGTGTCGCCGGCATTGCCTGTAAGCATGTTGTTTGCCGTTGTGCCTTGGTATTGCCCGACGGTCATGTTGCCCCACGACAGGATGGCGGTCT
>CAMYZK010000008.1 GCA_947303825.1 uncultured Prevotella sp.
CCTGGCTCAACGACATGCTGGCGTTCTGGCCTTTCGTCCTAGTCTATTCATACCTGGCACTCATCCTGGCACTGGTCATACTAAAGCGTATGATAACCATAACCAGACAACGACATACGAAAGGATGGCTGGCACACCTTTCCTTCCTGCTCAACCATCTGGGACTTCTTTTGGCCCTCACTGCAGCTACACTGGGAAATGCCGACATGAAACGCCTGCAGATGTGGACGAGCAACAACACAGAGACGGCCAACATGCTTGCCGGGTTGGAGATGTTTACACAGTATCAGCGATTTGCATACGATCACAACGGACGTATAACAGAACTGCCACTGGCTGTAGAGCTGAAACGCTTCATCATGGAGATGTACGACGATGGCACTACTCCCCGGCGCTTTGCCTCCGAGGTGATAATATACAGCAAGGCATCACAGCACAAATACGCTGCCACTATCGATGTCAACCACCCCGTGAAAATTGACGGATGGAAAATATACCAGAAAGACTATCGCCTCACAGAGTTTGGTGAAGACTGTCAGATAAGTATTCTTGAACTCGTCAAAGACCCTTGGCTGCCAGTTGTCTATACAGGCATAATTATGATGCTTGCAGGAGCACTTCTAGTAGGCGGCCTTCGGAAAAAATGAAAAATAAAAAAGTTAAAGAATTGAGCCCACTTTAAAAAGTCCAGAAATGAGTATTCCGAGAAGAAATCTGTGCGTAGCCGCTCCCCTCCCCTACAAGGGAGGGGAGTGCCATGCGGCTCGTTAGTTGACGGTAGCGGACTTTTTAAAGTAGACTCAGAATTGAAGAGTTGAAAAATTGAAAATGATTTGGAATTCATTTATATATTTCGCCGTTCTTTCACTGCTGCTATGGAGTGCTGGAGCATATCTTGCATGGAGGTCAAAGTGCAAGCAGGCTATCGTAGCCACCGCAGCCGGAATAACTGTCTTTGCCACCTATATCGTATGTATGTGGATAGCCCTTGAGCGACCGCCCATGCGCACCTTTGGCGAGACGCGCCTATGGTATTCCCTGTTCCTACCCATGGCAGGCCTCTTTGTCTACTCCCGATGGCGCTATAAGTATATTCTTTCGTTCAGCACTGTCATGGCCTGCGTCTTCATCTGTATCAACATACTTAAGCCAGAGATACACAGCAAGACGCTGATGCCGGCCCTGCAGAGTGTCTGGTTTGCCCCACATGTCATTGTCTACATGTTTGCATACGCCATGTTGGGAGCATCTCTGCTTCTGGCGTTAAATATACTCTTCTTTCAAAAAGAGAAAAAGACTTCCTCTGCACTTTCGGCTTTAGACAACCTAGTCTATGTGGGTGTGGCATTTATGACCGTAGGCATGCTCTTCGGAGCACTATGGGCTAAGGAAGCATGGGGGCACTACTGGTCGTGGGACCCCAAGGAGACGTGGGCAGCAGCCACCTGGCTTGGCTACCTTGTTTATATACACTACCGCCGTTTGCCAGGAAGCCGACCTGTGGTAGCCCTCTGGATGATTGTTGTATGCTTCCTGCTGCTACAGATGTGCTGGTGGGGTATTAATTATCTGCCCTCTGCCCAAGGCACGTCGGTGCATACGTACAGTTAGGAGTTGAGAGTTAAGAATTAAGAGTTATCGCCTGCGGCGATTAGGAATTAGGAATTAAGAATTATGTCCCGACGGGGTGACAGACCACAGGCAGAAAACTCAAGAACTTTAAAACTCACAAACTAACCTTCATCAATACTGTTCCAGCAGCTGGATGCGTGTCTCTATGCTGGGATGCGTGCTGAACAGGCTGGACAGGAAATTCTTCTTTTTTCCATTGAGAGCCTGCGGGTGGCAAATATACATCTGAGCGATGTCGTCGCGGTTGACATTAGCCAGGCCAGGGTCGCCAGAAATCTTTCTCAGGGCCGAAGCCAACGCCATTGGGTTGCCGCATAGCTCTGCTCCCCCTGCATCGGCCATGTATTCACGCTTTCTGGAAATGGCAAAGCGTGTCAACAAGACAAAGAGGTATGCAATGGCTGCGCATACCAGAGCTATCACTAGCATTATCAGTATTCCGCCTGCCTTCTCCTTTCCGCCCTTGCTACTACGTCCGCCTCCGCTAAGTGCAGCATGCCACATACCCCTCACTATCAGCGTCATGGCTGTTGAGATGATACCCACGAAAACAATGGATGTGATGAGCAGACGCGTGTCGTTGTTGCGAATATGTGTAAGCTCGTGACCAACCACTCCTGCCAGCTCATCATCGTCCAGGCGATCAATAATACCTGTGGTCAGTGTAACCGTATAAGTGTTGTCGTTTATTCCCGATGCAAAGGCATTGAGCTGCGGGTCTTCAACAATGTTTATCTTTGGCATAGGCATGCCACAGGCCATGGTAAGGTTCTCCACAATGTTATATACGCGTGGATTGTCGCGACGCAACAGTGGTTCTGCCTGCACAGCATGCTTTATCATAGATGTGTTTGAGAAATAAGCAATGGTAAACCATATTGCCACGATACCTATCACCCAAGGTAGAACTTTAACAAATCCCGACGTGTCGCCAGCAAAAACCATGAACAGATATACTGCCCCAAGTATGATGGCAGGGAAACCCAGCAACAACAACACGCTAAGCGTGTTGTTGCGCTGCATGAGAGAGTGCATTCCTACGTATCGCATACCCTGTTGCTAGAAGCTTATCTGAGGAGCCTGCTCCATTGCGGCACGCTCGGTCTGAGGTACTTCAAACATAGGCTCTTTCTGGAACCCGAACATGCCAGCCAGAATATTTGACGGGAAGGTCATCACCTTGTTGTTGTACTCGCGGGTAGCGGTGTTGAAATAACGGCGGGTAGCGGCCAGCTTGTTCTCTATGTCGCTGATCTCACCTTGCAGCTGTAGGAAGTTCTGGTTGGCCTTCAGGTCGGGATAGGCCTCAAGCGACACTTTCAGGCCTGCCAGTGCACTCGACAGCTGGTTCTCTGCCTGAATCTTATCGTTGATGCCTGTGGCACTCATGGCTGCTGCACGAGCCTCGGTAACCTTGGTGAGCAACTCTTTCTCATGCTGTGCATAACCCTTCACCGTAGCCACCAGCTGCGGTATGAGATCATGGCGCTGCTTTAGCTGTACGTCGATATTAGCAAAAGCGTTTTCACGGTTGTTGCGCAGTTTTACAAGGCCGTTGTATATGCCTACTACAAGTACTACCAAGAGCACTATTACTGCAACGATAATGATGATAGCTGTCATAATCTTAAATTTTTAGTATAACAATTTCTAAAATTCTATTGTGCAAAAGTATAGCTTATTTTCCTTTCTGCCAAACGATTTTTGTTATTTTTCCAAAAAAAATACGGTCGCAAGGTTTATTTACACTTGCAACCGCATTCTTATTTAAGTTAAGCAACTTTTTGCCTACTTTAACCGCGCCATCACTTTTTGGTAGTAACGGTTTGTGGCCTTTACACTGTAGTTGGGACCGCCGTTCCAAGAACGTATCGCCTTCTCGACGTTGTTCGTCTTGTTGTACTTCGACTGCACGAGCAGAAACATCTCTTTTGACTTCTGAACATCGAAGCGGTCGTTAAGTGTGTAGCGTTTCTTGCTTCCTCTAGACTCAAGGATAATGTTACATTCCCTTACACAAATCGGCGTGATTTGCATCGCTCCTACTTGGTTGCCGCTAACGGCGCGGGGGTTACCTTGACTCTCAACCCAGATGATGGCCTCCATCACGGAGTTCCAGTCTACTGGCTCTGACTCTCCGTTTCCTTTGGCTGCCCCGGCATATAGGGGCATAAGGGTTACAACGGATAATATCAGACATACTTTCTTTAAAATTTTGTTCATAATATTATCATTTTGGGGCTCTGCCGAGGCCCTCATTTCTCTTCTTTTTCCTCCCTTTATTCATCACGAGAGAGGGAGGTAAGTCCTGAAAACGGGTGCAAAGTTAACACTTTTCCATAAAGTAGGAAGAAGGATTAAACAATTTTGTGCGCACACAGTAAGAAATTATTGACATAAATCAATAATTTACAATTATTCGTAACGTTTTATTATCGTTATCTCAACACCTTGTGCATGGTGCCGTCGGACGACATTTCTACAGTAATGCCCTTTCTTTTTGCTGAATGTATTTTGCGTCCGAAAATATCGTAGGAGTCTATTTGTGAAGTATGAGAGTTACGTCTGCTGCTAATATTCTCTTCCACTCCATTTCCTCCGAGCATGACATAGATGAAATAGTTTATGTCACTCGTTCTTACTCCGACATATCTGGTAAAGAAAGTTTTGAATTTCTCTTGAAGTGTGTTTCCTTCCAAGGTCATGATATATGCTATGGCACCGTCTATTGTCTCTTTCTTGCGCATCGATTTGGAAAAGGATGTCAGCTCATAGTCTTTGACAAGTCCGTCGTAGGGCACACCAAGCAGGCCCTCAAGTAGCATGGACAGGTAGCCGGTACGGTCGGCACCCGACACACAATGTTGATAAACAGCCCTGCCTGCACGTAGGTTTTCTACTATAAACTCAAACTCTTCCCTCCATCGCCATAGATACATATATTTAGTAAAATGTTCGGGCAGCTGTCCGCTATCGTTGGTATACAGGTAGGAAGGAACGGCACCTCCTCCCAGCTCTTCACTGCTCAAGAATTCCATAGCAGAAATGTTGTTATCCTCGTTATACCATGCCCGCAAGTCTAGTTCGGCTGCGATGCCGAGCTTCTTCAGCTCCTGGATGTCGGCTGCCGAAGCAATGTGTCCTCCATTCATTTCGCCACCGCGATATATCTTTTCATACTGTATACGTCGTCCGTCGGTTGTCAACCATCCACCCATATCGCGAATATTGCTGATGCTTGGCGCATGAATCATTCTCACCTGCCCTATTGTGTTAATAAATCCCGACTTAACAACAACACCGTCGGAAAGAAAATGATAGTAATATGATAAGCCGGGCACTAAGTTGCGCAACACAACATTTGACTGACTATTTGCCAGATTAATAAGAGTGCCTGAAGTCAGTTCCGGCTTCAGTCCATAGTGAAAGAACCTTCTCTTACCAAATCCTACTGGAATACGCAATACTACCGTATTAGGAAGGTCGGCCCTGTCATTGCCTACATATTCGGATATCCGGCTGGCATCGTCAATACTGCTATAAGTTACTTCCTCCATATATTGCTGCACACTCTTGTTTTCAACATAAAAATCATAGTCTTGTGCAGTTACAATAGAGGAGGCAAATAAAAGAAAAGCTATTCCCAGTAACCTTTTATGATAATATGGTGGTCTTGAGAGTACGAATAATCCTTTCATTTTATGGAAGAGTAATAGTTTCTAACCAGATAGTTGGGTCGTCGCTTTGACTCAATAAAAATGCGCCCTATGTATTCGCCCAGTATACCTATGCAGATGAGCTGTATCGAACCCAAGAAGAGAATAACACATATAAGGGTAGGATAACCTGCTACGGGATCGCCCCAGATAAGCACTTTCACAAGTGTGAATAGGAGATAGGCTATAGCTCCAAAACCTGTTAGGAATCCTATTATGGTGGCCAGGCGCAATGGTGATGTGGTAAAGCTTGTTATACCCTCTATAGCCAGTCCTGTCAGCTGCATCATGCTCCAGTGGCTCTTGCCGTATTTACGGTCATCCTGATGAAAAGGTACCTCTTTCTTGCGGAAGCCTATCCAGCTGAACAGTCCCTTGGTATAACGCTCATTCTCGCGCAACCCTTTGAGCGCATCTATGCATTTCCGGTCAAGAAGACGAAAGTCACCTACGTTCTGCAGCACATTAAAGCGTGTGGAACGGTCTAGCAGCCTGTAGAACTTCATGGTGAGCCATCGGCGCAACCAGCTCTCCTTTCCACGGGTAATTCGCTTAGCATATACATCCTCATAACCTTGCTGCCAATAGGATATCATTTCAACAATAACATGTGGAGGATGCTGCAGATCGACATCAATCACTATGGCACAATCACCTTTGACATAGTCGAAACCAGCTAGCATGGCACTCTCCTTACCGAAGTTACGCGACAACTCAAGAAAGGCCACCCTGCTGTCTTCCTGTGCCAGCTGCTCAACAATGGTCTGTGTATTGTCTGTGCTGCCATCGTTAACAAAGAGCAACTCAAAATCATAGTCGCTGAGTTGCTCCATAACCCCTTTCATACACTCATAGAAAGGACGTACAGATTCTTCCTCGTTGTATGCAGGTACTATTATGCTAACAAGTTTCATCAATTTGAGTTAAAAGTTATGAGTTAAATACTAATAGCTTCCTGAGACGTCGTGAAGGCAGGTTCAAGAATAATCTATTTCTCAATGTCATCGACCTACCGCACTTCTGCATGTCGGTAATGATATCGGCATAATACCTGCTGTGCTTCCACTCGCTCCTTGGTGTATAAACAGCTGTGGCATACAGGTTTTCCATCCTGTCGCACAACATGTCGGCAAGATACTCGCTATGCTGTTCTGATGGTATTGAAGCCTTACGCAGTTCATTAAGCTCATAGCAGTAGTCTGCTGTCCATGTAAAACTGTTGCTGGTATGCTCTGCACCCTTGTTATACACCTTTTCATATACCACCCTCACCGGCAACTCAGTATTGAACACCAGTCTAAGCCAGAAAAGATAGTCTTCACCATTATATATATGCTTAGGAATATTGAACATCCAGTCTGTCAGCTTTTTCCTTCTGTACAGACTGCCCCATGGCACACCTATTGTTCCCTCGGCACGCACTGCGAGATGCCTGAACTCGTCTATAGGAATTACCTCCCTGTGCTCTCCAGGAAGAGTATAACCATTACCAAATACTATGTCACAGCTGTCACTAGCCTTTGCTATCAACAGTTCCAAGGCATCTACGGGCAGAGTGTCGTCGCTGTCAACAAAGCATATCCATTCACCTTTTGCTGCTTTCACCCCAACAGAGCGTGCTTCAGAGCGTCCTTTGTTCTTTTGATGTATTACCTTTGTCCTATTGTCTTCTTCAGCATACTTGTCGCATACATCTCCACTGTTGTCTTTACTACCGTCGTTAACGAGTACAAGCTCAATGTCATTAACTGTCTGAGACAATATGCTCTTGATACATTCCTCTATGGTATCTTCTGAGTTGTATACAGGAACGACGACAGATATTCTTGTCATGAGAGAGTTTACGAGTTCAGGTGGAGTGTACAATTATCTTTTTCCTAATACCGTTAGCTTAGTGCAAGCATGCGCTCGATAGGCTTGACGGCATCCTTGGCTATTGCTGCATCAACCTCCACCTGAGGCCATTCATATTTCAGACAGTTATATATCTTCAGCAACGTATTCATCTTCATATACTGGCACTCATTACATGAACACTCCAAGCCGCTCTCGCTTATCTCCGGGGGGACAGGAATAAATGTCTTCTGTGGACAGGTGCGTTGCAGCTCATGCAGTATGCCAGCCTCTGTAGCTACGATGAACTGACTTGCATCGCTGTTCTGTGCAAATTGCAACATGTGTGCCGTAGAACCTTTTACGTCGGCCAAAGCCAGCACAGGAGCCTTGCACTCCAGATGTGCCATGACAAGTGCATCGGGATACTGATTTTTCAGCTCCACAATCTTCTTTACTGAGAAACGCTCATGCACATGGCAGCCTCCCTGCCAGAGCAGCATGTTGCGCCCTGTGGTCTCATTGATATAGCACCCAAGGTTATAGTCAGGACCGAAAATAAGCTTCTCGTCCTCTGGCAGCTGGTCTACCACCTTCTTTGCATTGCCGCTGGTAACCACTACATCGGTAAGTGCTTTCACTGCTGCTGTGGTATTGACATAGCTTATAACCTTGTAGCCAGGATGTTCGTCCTTAAACTTTCTCAGGTCTTCGGCCTTGCAGCTGTCGGCCAGTGAACAGCCGGCATTAAGATCAGGACATAGCACCACTTTCTCTGGTGACAGCAGCTTGCAGGTCTCTGCCATGAAATGTACGCCACACATCACCATCATCTTTGCATCGGTCTGGGCTGCCTTCCGGGCCAAAGCCAGAGAATCGCCTACAAAGTCGGCCACTTCCTGTATGTCACCAGAAGTATAATAATGTGCTAGGATAACAGCATCTTTTTCCTTGCACATGCGCCTTATCTCAGCTTTCAAGTCGGTGCCCTCTAATACAGGTTCGTCTATAAACCCCTGTTCTTTCCACTCTTTTTTCAACATCTTATTATTATTATCTTTTTTCTTTTTTTCTTTTTAAAAATGAAATGATACTGATGATATGCTGTTGATATGTTTAAAACTTAATGCTACTTTATTTGCACATTAAGTTATCACCATTCTACACTCTGTTTATCAGTACCCATTGTTAATTCTTTCTTTCTGACTGTCAACGTGTTTATACCATTTATCCACAATCTGTAATATGGTTGAAAAGTTTTTTGTTTATATTATTTCTCTTCCAATTATTGTTGAAAACCAGAAAATTTATTTTTAATAAAAGCCGTGTTACTAACGTCTTCTCTTTGCTCTTTACTAAAATCAAAGTTATCAACAGAGATATGCACAGGTTTATCCACACTTTGTGTGCTTAGTTCACAGGAACAGTAAGAATAAACCTGGCACCTATCTTATAATGTTTGTCAAGCGTAAGGTCTCCACCCAGTTTCTGTGCCATCTTCTTGCTTACGGTAAGTCCGAGTCCGATACCCTGTTCAAACTGGTCGGCTTTGGCAAACTGTTCAAATATCTCGTCTTGCTTGTCTTCAGGTATTCCCTTGCCAGTATCGGTAACAGTGATATATAGCATGTTGTCTTTCTCGCTGCATGCCAGTTCTATTCTTCCCAGCTGCGTAAACTTTATGGCATTGTCTATAAGATGATCGATAATCTTTTCCAGTGCTTCGGCATTGGTAGTTATTGAGAATCGGTTTAATAGCTTTGTATTAAATTTAAGTTCTGTCTTTGAGTTTACGTCACTGTATCTTTTTGAAATGATATTCGACAAGAACTTATTGCAGGTAATAATGTCGTACTTGGCATAGTCTTGTATGCTTTCCGCGTTTGCAGCCTGTAGCAGTTCGTCAACAATGACGGTAATGGCTTTCACGTTCTCATTGATACGGGCAAGAAGCTCGTCACGTTCTTCTTGGTCTATCTGTATGCTAGTATTGTTTATTATATCATTGAATCCTGTGATAGCATTGAGCGGAGTACGTATCTCATGGCTTACTCTTCTTACAAAGTCTTTCTTCATTTCGTCGGCTTCGCCAGCCATCTTGAGCGCAGTCTTCAGTTGTTCGTTCTTATTTTTTCTGTATGTGTGTGTTTTCTTAATGAGATAGAAATACAAACCAACCAGTATAAGAATAACCACGGCCATGATGATAATGATGGTGGTAAGCGTATTCTTTTTGTCTGACAGTTCCTCTCTTGCCTTTTCCAGTCCCTGGTTAAGGCTTTTCTCGTTTACGTTTTTTTCGTATGACTCAGCATTGAGCGAGTCAACAAGTGAGGCTTTATTCTGCTGTTCTCTTATAACAGCACGCATATCGCCTTTCATATTGAATATAATGATGCGCAAGTCAGTTGCAGTAATCTTATCTGCATCACTTCTTTTCAGCGTAGCAAGGGAATTGTCATAAAAGCCTTTCATGGCTTCTTCCATGCTCTGCAACATCAGGTCGTATTTGTCGGGCAGGCTTTCGTTCTGTTGACACAGTTTTATATATTCGCTATTTGCTTGTTCAAATTCTGCTTTATTATTGAGACAGAAGTTTACAAAGGCATTAATGGCAAGGTATTTCTGTTTCAGGTCTGCATATTTCATAGACTCCTCCATACACTGGTTGTTCAGGCGTTGTGCCAGTGATGGATTCTTAAACTTGTTGATATATGCCAAAGCTAGTTTTGCCTCGGTAAGCTCACGGTTGTTGTTCCTATCATAGTTGTCTATGGCTAGTGTATAGTATTTTTCTGCCATGGTAAGGTTTGCACTGTTTTCAAACATCTGTCCCATAGACATGTACTGTTTGAAGACATTGTTTGCCTTTGCTGTGTTTAAAGAAAAGATACACAGCAGGAGAGAAAGAAAGGCTATTCTCGCCACCCATTGCCTGTTATAATATTCCATCATTTCAGTTGTTTCGTTATCCCTTGTTTCTTCTTAGACTTGATGATGTAGTGAATGCCGATGATGATGAATGGTATGCTCAGCAGTTGTCCCATATCTATTGGCATAGAATTTTCAAAGTCTACTTGGTTCTTCTTAAGAAATTCAACGAAGAACCTGAATGTGAAGATATACGTCAGACAGAGTCCGAAGTAGTAGCCTGTTCCCACAGGTTTGTTTTTCTTCGTATATATCCATAGCATGATAAGGAAGAGAGTGCCGTATGCTATTGCTTCATAGAGTTGTGCCGGATGCCGTGGCAGTCCGTCGCGTGCAATGAACTCGAAAGCCCATGGCACTGAAGTTACGTTGCCTATTATCTCAGAGTTCATAAGGTTGCCTAGCCTTATGAAGCATGCTGTCACTCCCGTTGCAATGGCAATATTGTCGAGTACTTGCCACAGACTTACTTTCGTGCGCTTTACATACAGTATAAGGGCTATCATCAGTCCCAGTGTACCGCCGTGGCTGGCCAGGCCCTCATATCCCGTAAGTTTCCAGTCCCATCCTTCAGGACTCGTGAAGTGTATAGGCAGCAACATCTCTATGACACCCTTCACACTGGTAAGATAGTCCTGTGGCTGATAAAAGATGCAGTGACCTAGTCTGGCTCCGATAAGTATTCCAAGGAAACAATAGATAAACAGGGGATCAAACTTCTCGTCGGGTATGTTCTGATGCTTGTACAGCTTCTTTACTACGATGTAAGCCAAGGCAAGGCCAATAAGCCAGCACAATGAATACCAGCGAAAGGAGAGTGAACCAATGTGGAAGGCATCTAACGAAGGATTCCAGGTGATATAAAGTAATAATTCTTTCATCTATTGTAGTGGTTTGACTGCTTCTTTTGAAACAACGCAGCAAAGTTACGCATTTTATTTCTCATGCCAAAATATTTGGCTCTTTTTTTCTTTGTTCTTCGCTCACTTATCCGTATCTTTGACATTCGTCGAAGATTCTTCCGTTCGGAAGAAAAAGAAAAACTATTTTTCTTTGTTCTTCGCTCACTTATTCGTATCTTTGCAAACTGTATTAATTCATGGAGATAAAGATGGCAAAGAAAGACGGCGAGCTGACGCCGATGATGAAGCAGTTTTTCGACCTTAAGGCAAAGCATCCTGATGCAGTGCTGCTGTTCCGCTGCGGCGACTTCTACGAGACATATTGTGACGATGCCGTAGAGGCTGCCCGAATACTAGGTATCACACTTACCAAGCGCAACAATGGTGCGGGAGTGAAAGGCGATGAGATGGCCGGATTTCCACATCATGCCCTCGATACTTATCTGCCTAAGCTTATTAGAGCAGGGAAGCGTGTTGCCATCTGTGACCAGCTTGAAGATCCCAAGCTAACGAAGAAACTGGTTAAGCGCGGCATTACCGAGCTGGTAACACCGGGAGTGGCTCTTAGCGACAATGTACTCAACTACAAGGAGAACAACTTCTTGGCCAGCGTACACTTTGGCAAAGCGGCATGCGGCGTTGCCTTTCTTGATATTTCTACCGGTGAGTTTCTCACAGGTGAGGGAACTTACGACTACGTAGAGAAGCTTATCTCCAACTTCCAGCCAAAGGAGGTGCTTTTTGAACGTGGGCGAAAGCATGACTTCGAGTTGTACTTTGGCAACCGATACTTTACCTTCCAACTAGACGACTGGGTATTTACCGAGCAGACAGCTCACCAGAAGCTGCTCAAGCACTTCGGGGTGAAAAACTTGAAAGGCTTTGGCGTGGAGCATCTGAAAAACGGTACTACAGCAGCTGGTGCCATTCTGCAATATCTGGAGCAGACACAACACACGCAGATAGCGCACATCACGCAGATATCGCGCATAGAAGAAGAGAAATACGTTAGGCTGGACAAGTTCACCATACGCTCGCTGGAGCTGGTGCAGCCCATGCAGGAAGACGGGCACTCGCTGCTCGACGTTATAGACCGCACGGTGACTCCTATGGGAGGTCGTCTGATGCGTCGATGGTTGGTCTTCCCACTGAAGGACGAGAAACCCATCAATGAGCGTCTGGACGTGGTAGACTATTTCTTCCGTAAGCCTGATTTCCGTTCTATGGTCGACGAACAACTGCATCGCATAGGTGATTTGGAGCGCATCTTGGCAAAGGCATCGGTGGGACGCATCACTCCGCGTGAGGTGCTACAGCTTAAGGTGGCCTTGGAAGCTACGGCAGTAATAAAAAACTTATGTCCCAACAGGGGGACAGACGCTCCTGGAGCAGCAGTCGTTTCTTCTATAGGTGAACGTCTCTCCCTCTGCGAAAGTCTCCGCGAGCGAATAGGCCGCGAGCTTACACTAGACCCACCGCAGATGGTGCAGAAAGGAGGAGTGATACAAGACGGCGTAAACCCTGAGCTTGACGAGCTGCGACGCATTGCCTACAGTGGCAAGGACTATCTGCTGCAGATACAGAACCGTGAGGCCGAGCTGACAGGGATACAGAGTCTGAAAATAGGCTATAACAATGTGTTTGGATACTATCTGGAGGTGCGCAACACCTATAAGGACAAGGTACCACCGGAGTGGGTGCGCAAGCAGACCCTTGCTCAGGCCGAACGCTATATCACCCAAGAGCTTAAGGAATATGAAGAGAAGATACTTGGTGCCGAAGACAAGATACTCTCGCTGGAGACCCGCCTCTTTTCCGAACTTGTCATGGCCATACAAGAGTTTATACCACAGCTGCAGATTAACGCCACCCTGCTGGCACGCATGGACTGCCTGCTTTCCTTTGCCAAGGCTGCCGAGGAACACCGTTACCTACGACCGGTGATAGACCAGTCGGACACCATAGACATAAAGCAGGGACGCCACCCTGTCATAGAGACAGAGCTGCCTATAGACGAGCAATATGTGCCTAACGACATCTTACTCGACCAGGAGCGACAGCAGATCATCATCATCACCGGCCCCAATATGGCAGGAAAGTCTGCCCTGCTGCGACAGACAGCCCTGATAGTTCTTCTGGCGCAGGTGGGGTGCTTCGTGCCGGCAGAGGCTGCAAGGATAGGTATGGTAGACAAGATATTTACCCGAGTGGGAGCCAGCGACAACATCTCCTTGGGCGAATCGACATTCATGGTGGAGATGACCGAGGCCTCAAACATTCTCAACAACGTGACGCCGCGCTCGCTGGTGCTCTTCGACGAGCTGGGCCGTGGCACCTCTACCTACGACGGCATATCCATAGCATGGGCCATAGTGGAGTATCTGCACGAGCAGCCCAAGGCCCGTGCACGCACCCTCTTCGCCACCCACTACCATGAGCTGAACGAGATGGAGAAGAACTTCTCGCGCATCAAGAACTACAATGTCTCTGTAAAGGAGGTGGAGGGCAAGGTGATATTCCTGCGCAAGTTGGAGCGCGGCGGGTCGGAGCATAGCTTCGGCATACATGTGGCAGAGATTGCAGGCATGCCGCGTAGCATAGTGAAACGCTCAAACGTCATTCTGAAGGAGCTGGAGGCCGAGAACGCACAGGTAGGCAAGGCTGGCAAACCTATAAGTGAGATAGCCGACACCCGAGAGGGAATGCAGCTCTCCTTCTTCCAGCTCGACGACCCCGTGCTCTGCCAGGTGCGCGACGAGATATTGGGACTTGACGTAAACAACCTCACACCGCTGGAGGCCCTCAACAAGCTCAACGACATCAAGAGGATTGTCAGCGGGAAATGAGGTTATGGGGTTTTAAGGTTTACTGCTTTTGGTGTCCAGTTGTTGAAGAACCGTAACACCTTCTCTTTATTGTATCCCTTACCCTCCTCCAGAAAACTTGAATCCTGAATGTGAATCACCCTACCCTCTTCATCGAGCACGACGAACACAGGAAAGCCGAAACGACCGCAGTTGTCCAGTCGCTCCATCAAGGCAGTGGCCTGTGCCACCTTCTCTGCCCCCTCAGACTTCCGGGGATTATAGTTCACATGGATATATTCAAAGTTGTCGCTGACAACCTTGCTGATGGTAGTGTCTTTGGTGATGAAGTCGGCAAAGCGCAGACACCAGATGCACCAGTTGCCGCCCACCTGGCACACCACAAACTTGCCGTTGGCCTTGGCCTTGACGAGTGCCTGGTCAATCTGTTTCAGAGGGTTTATTTCCTCGTTGTACACCTTGCTTCTAAGTGCCGTCTGGGCACTTACACTGTTTGCAAGCATGGCAACTAACATGACTAAAATTATCTTCTTCATATTCATAAGTTTTTTCTACCACAGATTTTACGGATTAAACAGATTTTTGGTTGCGCGTTGTCAGGGCATTCAGCAGATTAATATGGGATTATCATTCAACAACTACCTTATAGCCCCAAGTCTGGTTGCTCGCTGCTGTATGTCCTAGTATATAGGTGGTACCAGGCTGAAGGGGTTGAAGCAGACCCTCTTCGGTGGTGGAGACAGTAACTCCGTCGGTGAATATGGGCTTGGTGTCTTCTCCCATTGAGAGTGGACTTCCATTAACAGTGAGATGTATCACTTCCGGCTTGAGCCGGTAATAGGTGTATGGCCCAGTGCGTGTTACTACACTGAGTGCGTTTTGAGTAAGGTTGGCAATGAACCACTGGTAGCGCCACTGATAGCCGTAGCCGTTGCTCCACAGTGTTAGCATGGAGCCGTATGTGGAATAGAAGCCGAAGGTCTGTGTGTCGAAGCCGTATGTGAAGTAGTTGTCGTAGCCTGTATAGGTGTTGTCGCTGGCCAGCGACAGCAGCTCGTAGTAGCCTCGCTCACGGTTGCCCCACAGCCATTGTCCTGACAGCGTGGCTTGTTGCTGGCTTGAAGAGCCGTCAGCAAAGCAGAGGCTGTCTATATCGGCCAGTGGTATTTCGGCATAGCCGCCATCTTTGTAAAAGATGCGCAGGTTTGTCTGTGCCGCCAGCCACTGGCAAGCTAGTAGCATCAGGGTGGAAATTAGTGCTTTTCTCATATCAGATAACCGTGTTTTTTGAGTTGTGCCTCGAATTTACGAACATCTTCCACCTTCACCAGCAGTCGGTAGCCCTCGGCACGTATCACAATCTGTCGCAGCACGGGGTCGGTGGTGATGAGTTGTATGAGGTCGTTGTTCCTGCCGTTGGCAGCGTCTCCATTGGTCATGGTGGTGTAGTGACCTATGGTGTAGTGCTTGTAGACAGTCTTGTCTTCCATCAGCGGATGGCAGTGTTGCAGCAGCTGCTGGAAGAACTGTTCCCACAGCGGGGGCAGCTTGTCGGCAATGAACTGCCGGAAGATGCTTATCTTGCCCTCTACGTCTTCGCGGCTGTAGCAGTTGTTGAGAAACGACATTGGCGATGTCTCGAAGCGGTTCCTGGATATGCGTATGCTGGTGTCCAAGAGGAGCTGTTCGTAAGGATTGGGTTCTACCAGTGAGCGTATGATGAGCCGTTGGGGGTCAAGCTCAAAGTAGGCCACTTGCTCCATCTTAGGACTCTCGTAGTGGATGTCAATGCCTAGAGCATAGCGTCCCAAGGGTGTGAGCCGCAGATAGTCCACCTGGTCGAAGGGTGACAAGTGACGGTCTGAGCTCCCGCCCCCGAGGGCAACCTCGGCCATGCCCAGGGAGCATAGCATCAGCGAGAAGGCCTGTAGACCAGTATATCCGAAGTCTTTGACATATCGTTCTACGGTGATATAATGCTTGGCATATTCGTTGGTAAGATCATTGCCGTTTTTCTCCTCAGAGGGGTGGAACACCATTGTGGTGAGGTGCGAACTGTTGCCGTCACTCTCCAACTCGGTAATGCGCAGTATGATGTTTAAGATGTTTACCCACTGTTGCGGTTCCTCCTTCAGACAATTTATCATGAGCAGACACAGTCGCTGCAGTCGGCTCCACTGGGTCCGGTTCTGTCTCAAGCCTTTGATGTGTGGGTATAGGAGTGTTGGCAGAAACGAGTCAAGCTTATTGAAGTTGTTGAACAGGTCTCTCAGGGTCTCCTCATAGCTAATGAGCTTTTTCTTGTAGTTGTTTTTCTTATGCTCGTTGATGGCCAGCACCTGGATGTAGTTGTAGGCTCTGAGATTCAGGTGGTATTCGTTGTTGTCGTCAGTGAAAATTTCTTCCAGTGTCATCTTCTTTATGGCACGCTTCATGTCGGTAACACCAATGCCTTTTTTCTTTAATGGCAGCTCGCCCTGCCTGATGAGGCTGGTGAGCAGTTTAAAGTTTGTCTGGCTGTCTCTCTCCAGTTCAATGGTGCGCCATTGTGTCTCGCCAGGCAGTTCGTCAAGTGCTAAGTCTTCTTTGTCAAGCTCAGGGAAGAGCACTGGGAAGAAGATGCCTCTTATGGTGGCCGAGATGGTGATGAAAGACTCGCTCTCGTGGTAATAGGAATATCTGCTTTGTTTCTCTGAAAGGTGCGACTCTGTCTTAAACCATCCCAGTTCGCGCATGTTCCATATTACGCTGCCACTGTTATAGTAATAATAGCTGCGTTGTTCGCCGAACAGGCTAGATGTGGTATTGAGGTATCTTTTTGCCTTTTCCTGCGAGACATAGTTTTTCATCAGCACTTTGCGCCACAGCTTGCGCAAACCGTCGGAGAGCGAGTCAATGTAAAGATTAAGGTTATGTGGGCTGGATAGGATGAGTGCCACGCCACGAGCGATGTCGACTTTTTGCGTCGAGCTTTTCTGCATATCAATAGTCTCGTAGGCTTTACTAGGTTTTTCGCCTGGGCGGGCACGCAGAATCTCTCCATAAGGTGAAAGCCAGACAGAGAGGGCTTGGGAAAAGTTCAACAGTTGCGACTTGTTGTGTGTGGTCTCCAGCTTGACAGTCATAGAGTTCCACAGTTCCTTTGGTGGTTCTTCAAGCACCAAGGTAGAGCGGACTGGAGGAGTATATCCAAACATATCTTGATATGCCATTATCTTGAGTTTATGAGTTTATGAGTTCTTGAGTCCTTCAATTCTTCTACTTTTCAATTTTTCAATTTTTCCCAAAGATGTACTTTATGTCTTCCTCGGTGAGGCGCTTGGTGATGGCAGTATCGCCAGTGATGAGGCTGTCGGCTAGGTCCTGTTTCTGCTGTTGAAGCAGGCGTATCTTCTCTTCAATAGTGTCGTGGGTGATGAGTGCGAAGCTTAGCACCTTGGCTTTCTGTCCTATGCGGTGCAGTCGGTTGATGGCCTGCTCTTCGGCGGCCTTGTTCCACCACGGCTCGAAGATATATACCGTGTCGGCCACAGTGAGGTTGAGCCCTACCCCACCCGTTTTCAGTGTCATCAACAGTGCGCGGCATCCGTTGTCGTTCTGGAAACGCTCAATGACGGCACGCCGGTCACGTGTAGAACCTGTCATCGTGGTATAGTCGATGCCCAGTTCGGTGAGACGCTCGCCCACCAGTTCTATGCCTGCTATGAAGTTGAAGAAGATAACCACCTTATGCCCGCCAGCCACGGCTTCCTCCACCTGTTCGCAGAGCAGGGGAATCTTTGGTGACAAGATGGAGCCGTCGCTAAGGCTCTCTGGTACAGAGGCTATGCGGCGCAGCTCTGACAGTGCCTGAAACATCATCATCTGCGACTTCTCCAGACCTTGACTCTTGATGCTGCTCTGTATGGCCTGCTCGTAGTAGCGTCGGCGCTCCTCATAGAACTGTGCATGAATGGGTTCCATCTCTACATAGAGGGTCTGCTCGGTGCGGTCGGGCAGTTCTTTGAGCACATCTTTCTTCAGTCGGCGGAGCATAAAGGGGAAAATCTTGCGACGCAGTGACTCGGTGGCCTCCTTGTCGGCTTGATGCTGTATTGGCGTGGCATACTGGCGGTTGAACTCCTCTATAGACCCCAGCATGGCAGGGTTGAGGAATCG
The DNA here is from genome assembly GCA_947303825.1 of uncultured Prevotella sp. GTDB lineage: Bacteria > Bacteroidota > Bacteroidia > Bacteroidales > Bacteroidaceae > Prevotella. Next base: position 17,998 of record CAMYZK010000008.1, read on the forward strand.
GTAGAGGGAGTATAGCTCGGTGAGGTTGTTCTCAATAGGCGTGCCGCTGAGGGCCAGGCGGTGGTCACCATTGAGCAGCAGTATGGCTTGTGTTGTCTGCGATGCCAGGTTCTTGATGTTTTGGCTTTCATCCAGGATGATGTAGTGGAAATTCTCTTTGCGAAAGAGCTCAATGTCGTTGCGCACTAGGGCGTAGGTAGTGAGAATGAGCTGACTGCCCATGGCCTCTTCCAGGTTGCGCTGTGTGCCGTAGTAGGTGTAGTAGGTGAGCTGTGGTGCAAACTTCTTCAACTCGTCTTGCCAGTTGAAGAGCAGGGAGCGGGGCATGACTATAAGTGAAGAGTGAAGAGTGGAGAGTGAAGAATAGACCTTCACCAGCATGGTGATGGTCTGCAGTGTCTTGCCAAGACCCATGTCATCGGCCAGACAGCCGCCAAAGTTGTTGTCGTAGAGGTAGTTTATCCACTTCACTCCCTCTTTCTGGTAGTTGCGTAGCTTGGCTTTGACACCGGTGGTGGTAAGGCGTTTGGAAGCCAGCTGGTTGAAGCCTTCGTAGAACTCACGGTAGTGCTCAAAGGTTTTACCTTCCAGTTTCTCGTTGAGCAGGCTCTCTATCTCGGGCAGGTCGAAGAACGACACCTTCACCTTGTCGCCTTTCTCTACCTTGCGGAAGATGCGTTCCAGGCGGCGTATGTAGTTCTCGTCTACCAGTCCGCGCTGTCCGTCGCCCAGGGTGACATACTTTTGCTTGTTATACTGCTGCAGGAAAGAGCGAAGCGACATCTCTGTGCCGTCTATGTCGATGGTAGCCGAACCCTCAAGGAAGTTGATGCCCGACGAGAGCTTAAGGTTCATCTTCGGAGTGACAGGCTTCATCTTGTATTCCTTAAGCCTTTCCACACCCAGCAGCTGGTAGTGTTGCACCAGTGTAGGTAAGGCCTGGAGCAGGAAAGGACTGGCTATGTCTTGTGGGATGATGAATTCGCAATCGCTGTTCCATACGTCTCTTGCTGCTGTCTTGGTGGGTGCGTAAGAGACAATAGTTTTGCGCAACACGTTCTCATCACTCTGAATGTCGTTGTGCACTATGTGGCGCAGCAGCACCTGGTGCTCCATGGTGAGCGTAGCCAGGCAGGTGAGGTCGAAGCGCTGTGCAAAGTTGGCATCGGTACCGGGGAGTGTCTGGATGAGGCGCAGGTAGAGTGCCATGTCGGCATCTACCTTCTCGATAATGATGCTAGGGATGGTGCTGACAGTCTGCTCTGAGTGCACCAGGGTGTAGTCTTCGAAGTCAATATCTACGTTGTCTATATAGCTGTAGAAGACAGAGAGATACTGTTCAAGGAGCGTGCGTGGGAAGCTCTCTTTGAAGAAGTCCAGACGCAAATAGTTCTCGCCGAGCGACGCAATGGGGTGGATGGTGTTGCATACAAGAGCAAACACGTCGCTCAACAGCTGGAAAGGCTGCGGAGGCTGTCCTTCGGTGCGCGCAAAGAACATAGGTGAGCACTGTCCGTTGTCTGTTGTTATCTGTAGGACGATGGTGGCAGGAGTATCGCTAACTTTCAATGGTTTGAGTGAGCCATCGACAAGATTGTCGCAGCGTAGCAAGGCGAAAACGAGGTAAGGATAGTCGTGTAGGCGTATGCTGTTGTTGTCCTCGGCAGTGTCCCAGCTTATGCGCATGGCTTGCTCCTTATGTATGTTGTCTATGATGCGCAACACGTTGAACGTCTCACCCTGATACTGCTTGAAGTCGGGCGTCAACGTGTTTCCCTTCTCGTCGACAACTGTCACAGTGGCTCCGCGTTCAAAGGTGAGGCGGAACAGCACCTTTACCTTGCCGCCACCACTCTGGGTGTTTGCTTGATGGAAAGAGGTCTTATGGAATTGGCTTAGAAAGTCGCTAGTCATTAGATGTGAAGATTTTAGTCGCTATTCAAGTCTTAATAAATAATTCAGTTTGTCTGTTCATCTGTTCAGTTGTTCCAGGTTGCGAAGTGCCTGGGGCAGCTTGTTATGGGCTGCCTTTTCAAACCAGTAGCGGGCCGAGTCGGTGTTGGCTTTCAGGCCAAGACCCTTGTAGTACATGATGCCAAGGTTGTTCTGTGCGGCGGCATGGTCGCGCATGGCAGCCTGCATGTACCAGTAATAGGCAGAGTCATAATTCTGCGCCACTCCCCTACCCGACTGATATATCCATCCAAGATTGGACTGTGCCAGCACATTGCCCTGACGTGCTGCAAGCTTGAACCAGCGTGCTGCCTCTGCATAGTTCTGAGCAACGCCCTGTCCGTCCTTATACATCACACCGAGGTTGTTCTGTGCCGCCGACAACCCCTGCTCGGCGGCTTTCCTGTACCATCTGGCAGCGTCCTTATACAGTCTGGCATTGTCATATCGTAAAGCCATCTCCATCTGTGCCTTGGATTCGCCACCCTGTGCCGCCGAGAGTACAGCGTCGCCTTCTCCACCTCTCTGATGTGTACACGACATGAGAAGGAGTGGGACAAAGGGGAAGAATCTATATACAAGGCTCTTTTCCATATAGTTCTGGCTTTAGAATGCAAAGATACGAATAAGCGAGTACAATACAAAACAAAAATTCTTTTTTTTGTTTTTATTCTTGCGTCACTATGGTAGGTCACTATGGTAGCAAGCGTCTCGCTTTGCTCGCCGAGCGGTCGAGCGGAAGAATCTTCGACGAAAGTCAAAGATAAGTGAGCGAAGGACAAAGAAAACGAGAAGAAATCTGTGCGCAGCTGCTCCCAGCCCCTTAAGGTTAGGGTCGGGGGTGGGGTAAAT
>CAMYZK010000009.1 GCA_947303825.1 uncultured Prevotella sp.
TCGGGACTTGCCTGAATCTCTGCGGGCAGCTGCGCCACGCCTGCTGTATAGTAGCTGTATAGCGCGCTGCCTATGAGGAAGAACAGTGCCGAGACGGGGATGAACAAGTAACCGCCGAAGAGTGCCGAGAAGCGGGCATCTTTGTCGGTCTTTGCTGCATGGTAACGCTGTACGTAGTTCTGGTCGATGCCGTAGTTCTGCAAGTTGATGAAGATGCCATAGACGAGGCACACCCAGAACGTGCTTGTCGTCAAGTCGGAGCCTAGCGAGCCTAGCGAGAACTTGTTGCCTTCGGCAGCGTTTGCGGCTAGCTCGAACACCTGCCCTGGTCCTTCGGGCATGGAGCACATCAATATGCCCAGGCATACCAGCGCACCGCCTATGAGGATGATGCCCTGGATGGCATCGGCCCAGATGACGGCCTTCAGCCCGCCAAGCATGGAGTAGAGTATGATTCCCACCGAGGTGGCTATGATGATGGTTGGCATGTCCCAGCCCATCAGTATGTGCATGGGCATGGCCAGCAGATAGAGTATGCTGCCCATGCGGGCTATCTGGGTGAGCAGGTAGCAGGCCGAGGCATAGAACCGTGCCCACCGCCCGAACTTCTCTTCCAAGAAGGAGTAGGCCGACACGCTGCCGCCGCGCCTGTAGAACGGCACGAAGTATTTTGCTGCGAAAAAGCTGGCTACAGGTATGGAGAGCGAGAACACAAAGGCATTCCAGTTAGACGCGAATGCCTTGCCAGGATAACCTATATAGCTGATGCTCGACACGTAGGTGGCAAAGATGCTCATTCCAACGACCCAGCCTGGCAGAGAGCGTCCGGCACGCGTAAACTCATCGGCCGAGCTGCCCTTCCTGTAGAACGAGCACCCGAAGAGCACCACGCCCAGCGTGAAGACTACGAATATGATAATGTCTATCGTCTGCATGGTCTTATGGGAATGTAGAAAATGAGAAAATGAGAAAATGAGAGAATGAGAGAATGAGAGAATGAGAAAATGAGAAATTACTTTCCGTCTTTCATGTTTTCCTTTGTCCTCTTTATAATTATTATAAGTGTTCCAATGATGATGTTTAAATCATTCTGGATGGAGTCGTATTCTTTTTCTGAAATGGTGTTTGACTTAACCAGAAGCCGTAGCCAGAACTCTGTTTCTCCCGCTTCTTTTAAAGCGATAGATAGTTTACTAACAAAGTCTGCCTTGCTTTAAGCATTTTTACTCTCAGATACATTTGCGCCAATGCTAGTACCGGAGCGATACACTTGCATTGACATTACATATTCATGTTTTTCTTTTCGTATATAACGAAAGAGATTGATTATTCGAAGGGCGAAGTCTTCTGTAATATCTGCAATGAAATTATCGTGTAGCATAATTTCTCAATTTCTCATTTTCTCATTCTCTCATTTTCTCAATTTCTCATTTTCTCAATTTCTTGATAGGCAGTGCTGCCAGGGCTTCCTCTATCTTCCTTCTTTCCGGCTCGTTGAACTTATAGAACGGCGAGGCCACGAAGTCATCGTTGATGATACCCAGCAGAGAGCAGGCGCACTTCAGTCCCTTCAGGTAGCTGCTGCCGTGCTTGCCCACGGTGTAGATGGTCGTTGAGATTTGCATGATGAGCTGTTGCAGCTGTCGCAGACGGGGAAGATCGGCAGCGCATGCCGCGTCGTACATTGCCACATACAGCTCGGGGAACATGTTCGCACCGCCGTTGATGCCACCGTGGGCACCCATCAGCACCAGCTCACCGGTCATCTCCTCCGGGCCGCAGAGCATGGAGAAGTCGGGACGCCCCCTCATCTTGTACATCACCGACTGGAAGTAGACGGCATTGGCACTGGAGTCCTTGAAGCCCACTACCTGTGGCTGCTGGGCTATGCGCAGCACGGTGTCGGGCGCGAAGCTCACCTTCACGTGGCTCGGCATGTTGTAGAGGAACACCGGCAAGGGCAGCTGCGGCACCAGCTCCTCGTAGAACTGTGCCAGCTCTGGCTGGCCTGTGGCAAAGTAGTAGGGTGGGGCAGAGACCACACCGTCGGCACCGCTCGCGGCAGCCACGCGTGCCAGGCGTATGCTCTCCACTATGCTCGTGTCGCTGATGCATACCAGCAGAGGCAGACGCCCCCGGTTGATGCGGGCCGACTGTACAATCATCTCCTTGCGCATGGCGTAGCTCAGGCTCTGCTCCTCGCCGGTGGTGCCTAGGATGAAGAGGCCGTGCACGCCGCCTGCTATCAGATGTTCAATCAGCCGTTCGAGACTCTCCACGTCGAGCGTCTCGTTGTCTTTCAAAGGTGTTACAAGCGGCGGGATGATGCCATGCAAGCACTGCGCAGCCGCTCCCCTCCCATATAGGGGAGGGGGTAGGGGTGGGGTCGGTAATTTATTCTCCATAACGTTCTTTGGTTATTTGTTCTAACGATTTTCCTCTGGTTTCGGGTGCCCAGACCGTGCCAATTACCAGCGACGCGAGTAGTAGCGCTAGCATCACCACGGCAGCACGGGTGAAGCCCTCGCCCTGCTCGCCATAGATAAAGACGAAGCCCATGCCCCATGCCGCGCTAAGACCACGCACCATGAAGAACATCACGCCCTGGGCTGCTGCCCTGTACTTGGCAGGGAACAGCTCGCTTGCCCATAGCGCATAGAACGACTGCACGCTGATGCCGCCCTGCAAGCCCCACAGCAGTGTGAAGACGAGCAGGCCCGAAATGCCGGTGATGCCCACGGTGAGCACCAGTACCCATGCCAGCACGGCCAGCATCACGCCGGTGAAGAACAGCCACCGCTGGTTGACCTTGTCTACAATCATAGAGAAGACGAAGGTCGTGGCGATGATGACTACCCACTGCCCTACGCTGAGCAGGTTGGCGTACTCGTTGCTTAGCCCTCCCGCTGTGGCGTAGATATGCTGCTGGAAGAAGCCCATGACCGAGGCCACCAGGTTCCATGTGAGGTACATGCCGGCAAGGAAAAGCAAGGTGAGGAGATTCGTCTTGTTGGTGAACAGCAGACCAAATGAGGCGAATGTACCCCCCTGTTTCTGCTCTGCAAACAGGGGCTTCACCCCTGCCTGTGATATGTCGCCCCTTCGGGGCTCAACTCTTAACTCTTCACTCTTCACTCTTAACTCTTCACTCTTCATCGCCTTCCACTCGCTCGACTCGTCCAGCCGCCTTTGCAGTCGCCACGCAATGAACGCCACGATGAACAGCGAGGCAAAGACGATGCGCGAACTGAACACATTCAGCTCATGGCCAATGCCATCAACACCAAAGACCGACGCCACACCCCGCACCACGGGAAACAGCACTCCTTCGCTGCCGGCACCCCTGGTGGGGGCAGCCAGCAGAGTGCCTAGTATAAGGATAATGGTGGGACCGATGCCCCAGGCCATCTGCGATATGCCGATGTTGCGACCCCGGCTGTTCACCTCACTGCTCTCGGAGATGTAGGTCCACGAGGCGGGCACGCCCACACCCACACTGATGCCTGTAATGAGGAATCCCACAAAGAGCATGGGAGTGTTCACGGCCAGCATGACAGTAGCCACGCCAAGCATGTAGACCAGCATGTTATAGGTATAGATGGCCTTACGGCCATACCTGTCGGCCAGAGTGCCGCCAACGATGGCACCGATGGCAGCACCCAGACAGTTGGCACTCACGGCGTTGAGCCACCCCAGCGTGTCCTTGTGCATGTCCAGGTAGCTCTGCCATAGTTCCAGTCCGCTGGCACCTGCCACAATGGCACCGGCATCCAAATAGTTGGTTAGAGACACCGCTATGGTGCTCTTCAGGCTGCTTTTCTTCTTGTCCATGATTTTGCTAGTAGACGGTCTGTTTTTCGAGTACAAAGTTAACACTTGTTTCTCAACCCACAAAGAACTTAAAACTTTTTTAACAATAATAAACATGGGATTGTTTTTGGTTTACTTTTCTTTTATTACCTTTGCAGCTGAATTGTGGTTCGATGACCGATTAATAGGGAACGTTTTCGTAAGCCGAAGGCAGAGACCAAGCTTGCTTGGGCTATGCTGAGGCGAGAAAAGGTGCACGTAATGAACTGGGTGAAAATCCCCGACTGTCCCGCAGCTGTGAGTCGCCTTACTAACGAAGCAAGCCAGCGTCATGGAGATAACAAAAAATCGACACGGCGTGGAACGTCACTGATATTATTGGGAAGACGCTTGCTACCGAGCGACGAGTCAGAATACCTGCCACGATGACGATAGTCTCCGCATGCCTCTGGGGTTAGGTAGCGGCGAAAAGAAAATGAGAGAATGAGAAAATGAGAGAAGGTAACGGTATGGCAAAAAGTTACTTACTGCTATTGCTGTGCACTCTTGTACCTTATGTTCGGGTCCAGTCGCAGCAACCCTCACGTCTCGACACTTTGCAAGAGGTTGGCGAGGTGGAGGTATATGGCAAGCGACCCTTGGCCACGGCGCAGACGTTGCGCGGAGCTGAGCTACATGCATTGTCAACAACATCGGTGGCCGATGCACTGAAATATTTCTCTGGCGTGCAGATAAAGGACTACGGCGGTCTGGGTGGCTTGAAGACCATCAATGTGCGGTCTATGGGTGCGCAGCACGTGGGCATCTACGTAGACGGAATACGCATCACCAATGCCCAGAACGGAACCGTCGACCTGGGCAAGTTCTCTCTCTCTGCCCTTGAGACGGTGACGCTCTATAATGCCAATAAGCTTGACAATTGTCAGTCGGCCTCGGAGTATGCCTCTGGTGCCACTGTCTACCTCACTACGAAGCGTCCTACGAAGGACTCACTGTCCGTGCAGCTGCGTCGTGCCTCGTTTTCTACCTATATGGCAAAAGTCAATGGTCAATGGGCATTGGCCAATGGCTTGCGAGGTTTTATCGATGGTGAGTGGTGCGATTCGCGTGGTGACTATCCTTTTCGCTATCATTCCAATTACGAGGACACTATTGGTAGGCGTGCCAACAGCGACATTCGCTACGGACGCATCGAAGGAGCATTGTTCATGGGTGGCTTCTCTACACATCTTTATTATTATGATTCCGAGCGAGGCTGTCCGGGAGGCATCGTCCGTCGGTTGAGCGACAAGTACATCAACGTGGGGCGCGAGTGGGATCGCGACTTCTTTGCGCAGGCCTCGTTTCAGCACGAGTTCTTGCATCATCATCGTGTGAAAGTCAATGCCAAGTACACTAACGAGTACCTGCGCTACTGCACCGATTACCCTGAGAACCAGAACACGGCGCGTGTCAATAACCACTATCGTCAGGAAGACGGCTATGGCGCACTCTGTTATGGCTATACGCCCTGGCCGTGGCTGTCGCTCTCAACCAGCTACGATGTGCGCTACAGTAAGCTTCGCGCCGACCTCAAGCACTTTGACAATGTGTTCCGCCTGGACCAGAAAGAGGTGGTGGCGGCACAGATGAACTATCACGGTGTGCAGGCCGCCGCGTCCATGCTTCATCAGCACTACCATGACTTTACCTTTACCCGCGTAGGTGCCGCCGACCCGTTGGACCGCTGGACGCCAGCCGTCTCTGTGGCTTATACCCTTTATGGCGTGACGATGCGAGCTTGGTACAAGAAGATTTTCCGCGCCCCCACGCTCAACGACCTATACTATACTCAGGTAGGCAACCGCAACCTCAAGCCCGAGTACACGAAGCAGTGGAACGTCGGCTTGGAATATCACTGGATCCTCCCCCCATCCCTCTCCAAAGGAAGGGGTGTCTCGGCTTCTGTACAGGCTGACGTCTACCAGAACAAGATAGAGAACCGCATCGTTTGTCTGCCGCTGAAGGGTACCTATACTTGGACGATGATGAACTACGGCTACACCTACTGCCGAGGGCTCAACGCCACTGCGCAGGGCCATTACGACAAAGGTGACTGGCACTTCTCGCTGCTCACCTCGCTCACGTGGCAGAAAGACCTCAACCGTACCGACCCCACAGACGAGGACACCTACAACAATCCCATCTGCTATTCGCCTGAGTTGTCCTACACCCTGACCGGCGTGGCTGCCTGGAAAGAATTGTCGCTTACGGTCTCATCTATGCACGTAGGTGAGCGGATGTGGAGCTATGCCGATCCCGAGGATATTCTCGAGCCCTACAACAACATTGATGCGAAGCTCTCTTACTTTATGCCTTCGTCTCTTGTCTCTCACCTCTCGCCTCTCACCTCTCTGGGCCTTTGCTTCGAGGTTTGCGATGTGCTTGACGAGCAGTATGAGCATATTCCCCGCTATCCCATGCCGGGACGAAACTATAAACTTACCCTTACCATTGGTATTTAGAAGATAGAAAATATGAAGAGACTGCTGATTAGTTTATCATTTCTTATTTGTCATTTTTCATTTAGCATAGCGCAGGAAAAGCTCATTGTGCTGAACGAGGGCATGTGGCAGGCAGATAATGGACGCCTGACATACTTCGAGAACGACCATGTGGTGAGCAACTCATGGTTCCGCGATGTGAACGGGCAGAAGGTTGGCGACACGCCCAACGACATTATACAGATCAACGACAACCTCATTGCCATCGCCATCAACTGGTCGAATATTGTGCAGTTCATTACGCCCGAGGGTAGGGCTGTGGCATCCACCGAGGACATTCCCAACAACCGAAAGCAGTGTACCGACGGCAAATACGTCTATGTCACCAGCTACGGCCATGAGTGCCTGACCACTGGCGGCTATAAGTATTTCGACAAGGGTTTTGTGGCGAAGATCGACATCAGCACCTTCAAGACCATAGCTGCCTGCGAGGTGGGTTACGAACCCGAGGGCATCGCCCTCTATGATGGTCGCCTCTTTGTTGCCAACAGCGGTGGCTACGCTGCTCAGGAGAATCACGACTACGAGACCACGGTGAGCATCATTGATGCTGCCACGATGAAGGTGGAGAAGACCATCGACACGGGCGTGCCTAACCTCTTCGGCAAGATGTCGCAGAGCGGACGCTACCTCTGCATCAATTCGTCTGGCGACTACTATGATATGTCTGCCGCCAGCCTCATCTTTGACTGTCGTAAAGCACTCGACGGCGATGCCAACTGTTTTGTCAAGCTTAATGTCTCTGCTACCTACAACTGCACCACTCTCGATGGCCGTTTCCTTGCTGTGGGTTCTGCCTTCTCCTATGTGAGCGGTGAAAACGAGTTCTTTTACCTCACCATCGACCCACAGACAGTAATGGACACGCAGGGAAAGAGCGGTGTCACATCATCACTGCCAGGCTCTCTCCTTTCTGATTTCCAGAAGATGAGCCAGCCCTACGGCATCTACGTAAACCCCTATACGGGCTATATCTACGGCACAGATGCAGGCTCGTTTGAGGGAGCGGGTTACCTTTACCAGTGGTCGCCCGAAGGTAAGCTGCTAGGCAAGCATAAGGTCTACATTAATCCCGGCCACTTCCTTGCCCTGCCTCCCGACGGTCAACATTTCCATGGCAATGACCATGCTGGCGATGACGATTCGCCAGATGATGTCCAGTACTCCGCGTTTATACAGGCTGTTGACGAGTATGTTCCCGCGCCGGGACAGTTTGTCAATACAATGCCCGAAGCCACAGCCGACGACACGCCACAGACAATGGCTGCGAAATGCACCAAGCGGCTGGCTGGCGACACTCGTGAGATAGTGACGCTGGGAGCATACGGTGGCTTTATCACATTCCATTTTGATCATCCTGTAGCAAATGTCGAGGGACAGCGCGATTTCGCCGTCTGGGGCAACGCATTTGTCAACAGTGCCGAACCAGCCATTGTCCTTGTGGCCCAGGATACCAATGGTAACCATCTGCCCGATGATGAGTGGTACGAGCTGCGCGGCAGTGAGTATGACAACCCGCTAACCCTGCACGATTACGAACTGACCTATACCTACAATGCGATGGGCGACACACCTTGGATCGACAACTATGGTCTGACGGGCAGCGTGCTGCGCAACACATTCCACAGCCAGGAGTACTTCCCTCTTTGGCTCGCAACACAAGGCGCACTCACCTTCAGTGGTGCACGCCTTCCTGACAATGCAGTACAGAATGGCAACAACTACCTGCTTCCTGCCTATGACTACGGCTATGCCGACAATCAACCGAACAGCGATAGCAAAGGCTGTTCGCTGGACATTGGATGGGCGGTAGACAAAGAGGGACGTCCCGTAAGGCTGACGCACATCAACTTCGTGCGCTGCTACAATGCCATGAACCAAACGTGCGGATGGATTGGCGAGACAAGCACCGAGATCGTCGGTGCCGAAGACCTTCATCTCAATGCCTCCATACAGCACTACCAGGGTATTAGCGACGTTATGGTAATGCCACGACAGGCAGTGCAGACTTTCAATCTCTTGGGACGCAAGGTTTCAATCGTGTCGCGTAAAGGTCTCTATGTCAAGAACGGAAAGAAATATGTTATTAAGAATACTCATCATTAAAAAACTAGCATGTTATGAAAAAGATCTTTTACTTTGCAGCACTGCTTGCCATGCCTTCTATGGCACAGCAGCCAATTGTAGTAGCTGACTTTGAGAATTTGGTGCTGACCGAGGAGAGCCACATGAGCGTCACCACCGAGGAGGATGACGCGCGCACAGATTTCGTCAGTGGCGACTTCAAGTTTGCCACTGGCTGCATGAGCGACTGGGACTACTGGTACTTCTTCGGCTATGCTAACCGTACTAAGAACACGTTTGAAGCGCTCGAAGACCAGTGGAACAATGTCGTGGGCGGCGGCTACGATGGTTCTGCCAACTATGGTGTGGTATACGCTGCCGAGTTCAGCGGCCCCTGCACTGTCACTGTGCTCAACCATGAGGGTGGTGCAGTGGTGCCCGGTTTCTACATTACTAACAGCAGCTATGCCTACAATTCGCTGACAGGTGGCGATCCCTACGCCAAGAAGTTCGGCTTGGGCGACTGGTTCAAGCTCACCGTTACCGGCTATGACGCCAATGACGAGGTGACCGGCACGAAGGAATACTATCTGGCCGACCTGCGCGATGCCGAGAAGGCTTATATCATCAACGACTGGCGCTATGTCGACCTCAGCGGTCTGGGCAAGGTGGCTAAGATAGGCTTCGCTCTCTCCAGCACCGACAATGGTAGCTGGGGCATGAACACGCCCGCCTACTTCTGCATGGACAACTTCGGTGCTACGGGTAAAGAAGTGCTGCCCGAGAAAAATGTGACGCTGCCCTTGGAGGTGGCCACCTTCGAGGAACTCGAGGTACCTGCCGACGGACATATTAGCGTCACCACCGAGGAGGATGACGCGCGCACCAAGTTCGTCAGTGGCGGCTACGAGTTTGCTACCGGCTGCATGAGCGATTGGGACTACTGGTACTGGTTTGGCTATGCCAACCGCACTAAGAACACATACGAGACACTCGACGACCAGTGGAACAACATCGTGGGCGGCGGCTATGACGGCTCTGCCAACTATGGTGTGGCTTTTGCTGCTGCCTTCAACGGTCCCTGCTATGTCACTCTGCTGAGCGAAGAGCCTGTCGTGGTGCCTGGCTTCTACATCACTAACAGCAGTTATGCCTACAACTCGCTGACAGGTGGCGACTCCTACGCCAAGAAGTTCGGCTTGGGCGACTGGTTCAAGCTCACCATTACGGGCTATGACGCTAATGACGAGGTGACCGGCACGAAGGAATACTATCTGGCCGACCTGCGCGATGCCGAGAAGGCTTATATCATCAACGACTGGCGCTATGTCGACCTCAGTGGTCTGGGCAAGGTGAGCAAGCTTGGCTTCGAGCTCTCCAGCACCGACAATGGCGCCTATGGCATGAACACGCCTGCCTACTTCTGCCTGGACAACTTCGGTGCCGAGGGAACAGAGGTGCTGCCTGGTCGCAATGTCGATGTCACTACCGAAGTTCAGTCTGTTGCTGTATCACAGCAACCATCTGCTCAGCGCTTCGCCATCGACGGACGCCAGCTGAACAGCCTCCACAAGGGCATCAACATAGTGCGCATGGCCGACGGCTCCGTTCGTAAGGTCGTGATTAAGTGAGCGAAGTGAGAACTTGCTTACACTTCCGGGCGTGCCCTCGGCTATGCCGCTTGCTACCGTAGGGATGCAAGAACGAGCTCGAACATAGTTCAAGGTAATTGTGAAATGAAGAGAATGATTCAACGATATTTATCATTTATCATTTATCATTTGTCATTTAGCGTAGCGCTATTACTGTTTACAGCCTGCGGAGGACAACGCCCTCCGCAGAGCTGGGCAGAGCGTTTGCAAGATACTCTCGCACCCGACAGCCTGACGTTCCGCTATGCGCGGCTCATCCACGTAGAGCAGCGTGAAGGCTGCCGAGTGGTTTATATCGACAACCCCTGGAGGCGGGGCTATGGTCTGCACACATACGTCCTTGTGCCGTATGATGCTCCTCTGCCTGAGGACCTCCCCGGCGGCACCGTCGTCCGCACGCCGCTCCGTCGCAGCGTTGTCTTCACCAGCGTGCACTGTGCCCTGATCGACCAGCTGAATGCCAGGGGACAGGTGGCAGGCGTGGCCGACCTGAAATATATCAAGATACCCTTCGTGCAAGAGGGTGTGGCAAGGGGTGTGATAGAAGACTGCGGCGACGGCATGAGCCCTGTGGTAGAGAAGATCGTCGACACCCAGGCCGACGCCCTGCTGCTGTCTCCGTTTGAGAACAGTGGCGGCTACGGCCGGCTGGAGGATATAGGCATTCCTATCATAGAGTGTGCAGAGTATATGGAGCCCTCGCCACTGGCGCGTGCCGAGTGGATGCGCTTCTATGGCATGCTCTACGGCAGGGAGAAAGAGGCAGAAGAGCTGTTCGCACAGGTGGAGGCCAGCTACAGGCAGCTGAAGCAGCAGGCTGCTCAGGCTGCCCAGCGCCCCTCGGTGCTGGTAGACAAGATGGCGGGCTCGGTGTGGTATGTGCCCGGTGGTCGTTCCACCATAGGCCAGATGCTTGCCGATGCCGGTGCCCACTATCCCTGGGCCGCTGACACGCACAGCGGCTCACTGCAGCTGCCGCTGGAGGTGGTGCTAGAACGTGCAGGCCAGTGCCAGCTGTGGCTGCTTCGGTATGACAGCCCCCGACAGCTCACGCTAGACGCGCTGCTCAGCGAGCAAGACGGCTACCGCATGCTGCGCCCCGTGCAAGCTGCGTCGGCATCAGCCCATTCTTCACTCTTCACTCTTTACTCTTCACTTCCCAGTGTCTTCGCCTGCAACGTCACCACCTCGATGTTTTACGAGGAGACACCCTTCCGCCCCGACCTGCTGCTACAAGACTTCATACATATTTTGCATCCCGACATACCAAACATGCCTTCGCTGCGTTATTATCATAAAGTGAAGAGTGAAGAATCCTTCGGGAGTGAAGAGTTTTTAAAGTGAAGAGTGAAGAATTTGCTACCGCAGCAGGGTATCTATCATCTATCATCTTTTAACTATCATGCTATCACATGGGTATAGGATTACGGTGCTGGCACTGCTCATAGCTGTGCTGTTTGTCTTCAATATTTTTGAGGGTAGCATCTCTATACCTGCTGGCGATGTGCTCAACATCCTTCTGGGTGGAGAGGGCAGCAAACCGTCGTGGCACTACATCGTGCTGGAAAACCGTCTGCCGCAGGCCATCACCGCCATGCTGTGCGGCGGTGCACTGGCTGTGAGCGGCCTTCTGCTTCAGACGGCTTTCCGTAATCCGCTGGCCGACCCTTCCATTTTCGGTATCAGCAGCGGGGCAGGCCTTGGGGTGGCCCTGGTCATGCTGCTGATGGGTGGCTCTTTCTCCATAGCATCGCTTCAGCTGTCGGGGTTTGTTGCCATCATCGTGGCAGCATTCATAGGGGCCATGGCGGTGACGGCCGTCATCTTCTTCTTTTCTACGCTGGTGAGAAACAGCGTCATGCTGCTCATCATCGGCATCATGATAGGATACCTGTCGTCATCGGCCATCACTCTGCTCAACTTCTTTGCCACCGACGAAGGGGTGAAGTCGTATATGGTGTGGGGCATGGGGTCGTTTGGCGGTGTCACCATGAGGAGCATGCCCGTCTTCGCCGTTGCTACCCTTTGCGGTCTTCTTGGTGCCCTGCTGCTCATCAAGCCGTTGAACGCACTGATGCTGGGCGACCGCTATGCCGAGAACCTGGGGTTCAGCATCAGGCGTGTGCGCAACTGGCTACTTGTCGTCACGGGGCTGCTCACTGCCATCACCACGGCTTTTTGCGGACCGGTGGCATTTGTTGGTCTGGCAGTGCCCCATATTGCCCGTATGTTGTTCCGTACTGACAATCACCGCATTCTCCTGCCAGCCACCATGCTGTGTGGCTCGGCCGCCAGCCTGCTGTGCAATATCATCTGTCACCTGCCGGGCGAGAGTGGCATCATCCCCCTTGGAGCCGTAACACCATTGATGGGTGCACCGGTCATTATCTATGTCATTGTCAGGGTGAAGAGTTTTTAAAGTGAAGAGTGAAGAGTGAAGAGTGAAGAGTTAAGAGTTAAGAGTTAAGAGTGAAGAGTGAAGAATTTGCTACCGCGCCAGAAACCATCGCGGTAGCAAACTCTACACTCTACACTCTACACTAGAAACCATCGCGGTAGCCGAGCGGCTTTGCCGCTTTTACCGCTCGGCTCTGCCGCTTGCTACCAGCGGGACGCAAGAAAGCGTAGCGACTAAAAGAAAATTCTTCACTCTTCACTCTTCACTAAAAGCAGGGTAATCATATCTTTCATCTTTCATCTATCATCTGATTACGTCGGGCCCGTTGTTCTCCCATGTGTTGCCGGGGCCGTTGGCGTTCTTAAGGAATTTCTCTGACGGGGTCCAGTTGTTGCGCACGGTAATGTAGCTCGACCCCTCGTCGGTGTACAGGTAGAACCAGTGGTTGGGGTCGTGCACATAGCTGGGAGTGCAGATGCTGTCGATGACGTTCTCCTCTATGAACGTGTGTGGCTGCGCGCCGAGGGTGTAGATGCCGGCGCAGTCATAGTTATGGCGGGCATAGTGGTGTATGTGGTTACCCTTCACCAGGTTGTTGGCCATGGCACATGTCTGCTGGTTCCATCCCCATCCTAGCGATATGCCGGTGTAGGAGACGTTTGATATCTCGTTGTCGAGTATGCTGATGTTACGCACGAATCCTGCCGCTATGCCCAGACAGCCCCAGTCTTCGTTGGCCGCATCGTCGATGCGGTTGCTGCTGATGGTGAGGCCGGTACACGTCTCGCGACGGTCGCTGGGGTCGTAGGGCAGATGGGCCTCGTGGCCTTCGGGACCGAAGCTGCCTGCCAGGATGGCCGTTCCTCCAATGTCGCTGAACGTACAGCTGTCAACGGTTCCGCCGTTGACATAGAGATGACAGTCTAGGGCAGTGGAGGCCGTATGGCGGAAGGTGCATTCCGAGAGGGTAATCCTCTCGGCACAATTCACCTCTACGGCAGCGGCTGGGCGGCCCACCCATCCCTGGTTGTCGAGGCCGTGGTCGCCGTTGGGACGCCGTATCTGCGGACGTATCTTGTAGGCCTCAGTCATATACATGCCAGCCTGTAGCGGTGCATGTCCTTCCAGCGACGGCCGCATCCATGTGGAGTGTTCGAAGGTGATTCCCTTCAGGGTGACGTTGGTGACAGGCTGGTCGGGCGTGCCCTGCATCTTCAGCAGCGTCTCAAGAGCCGGGGCTACCACGGTTGCCGTGTGCATGTCCTCGCCCTCGCGCGAAATATAGTATAGCTTGCGTGCGCGCGCATCCAGCCACCACTCGCCGGGCTCGTCGAGCAGGGCGCGGCTGTTGGTCAGGTAGAAGGGCGAGTTGTGCTTACGGTCGGGCGTCACCATCGGACTGGGCCAGGGGTGCATGAAGTGGATGTGGCTCTCTGGGTTGTGGAAGGTCAGCGCGACGGAATCGCCCTGCACTGTGGCCGACTTTATGCGCAGGTTGGCTATGCACCACATCTCGTGAAGCACCATCTCGGCCTCTACCTTGCCCCCTTTATCGATGAGAGAGGAGGGAATGGATTTTTGGGGTACGTATATGGTCTCCTTGGCCTTGTCTACACTCAGTATGCGTGGCATCTGCTCGAAGGGGTCGCTGCCGTCGGCCATTTGTGCAGGGACGTTGCGGGCGCGCACGGCTTTGCGTCCGTTCACCCACAGCTGCCTGAACTCCAGCGGCCGTCCGTTCCACAGCGGCAGGTCGGCCACCCATACTTTCCTCCCTCCACCTTCTGCCTTCCACCCTTTTATCTCTACACCGCCGCTAATCACCACTTCGCCCTGGGCGACGATGGTGGTGCCCTCGTCTTCGGGGCGGATGATAATGGGCTGGCATAGACGGTAAGTGCCGGCAGAGAGCTCGATGACAGGGTGACGAGCCTTGTCGTCTCCCTGTAAGCGGGCTAGGCGAGCCTGCTGCAAAGCCTGCTCTATGGTAAACGTGCCAGGTTCTACCGTTATGTGAAGACTGTCGGATGCGGTGGCGGTTGTGTGCGATGTCAAAAGCACGGCAACGCCTGTCAGGATGTCTCGAATGAAACTAAAGGCCATGGTAATAGCGTCTTGATTTGTTTAGGGCACAAAGATAGTGAAAAAAAACAGACGCTACAAATAATTTGCGGTTTATTCTTATGTGATGCTATCGTTTTTGCCTGAAGAAGTCTTGCATCATCTGTCGGCATTCGTCTTCGAGCACATTGCCTGTCAGTACGGCCTTGGGATGGAGGGCTTTAGGTGCAAAGCTGATGAAACCGCGCTTCTCATCCCTGCACCCGTAGACCACCTGGGGCAGCTGTGCCCACCCAATGGCTCCTGCACACATGACGCATGGCTCTACGGTGACATACAGCGTGCAGTCGAGCAGATACTTCCCTCCCAGCTCGTTGGCAGCCATGGTGATAGCCTGCATCTCGGCGTGGGCGGTGGGGTCGCAAAGAGTCTCTGTAAGGTTGTGTGCCCTGGCTATGACGCGGTCGCGGCACACAATGACGGCACCTATCGGTATCTCGCCCTCGGCCAGTGCCTTGCGTGCTTCGGCCAGTGCCAGCTGC
The DNA here is from genome assembly GCA_947303825.1 of uncultured Prevotella sp. Classification (GTDB taxonomy): domain Bacteria; phylum Bacteroidota; class Bacteroidia; order Bacteroidales; family Bacteroidaceae; genus Prevotella. The sequence continues at coordinate 15,071 of CAMYZK010000009.1, forward strand.
ATATAGTGTTCGTGTGAGTTTGGCATATCTCTGGGTAGTTAAGAGTTCTTGGACGAGCCAAGCGGCAGAGCCGAGCGAAGAGTTTCCTCTGATAACGCGCATTTAGGCCGCAGGCCGCTATAGAGCTCATGCAGCACGCTCAGTGAGCGTAGCTCGGGGAAGGCTGGCAGGTGCAGGCGGTAGTAGTGTAGCAATATCTCAAGAATTCTGGATCGCTCAGTGTGCGACAGTCTGAAGACGTGCATGCTGTTGAAGTCCATGCGCATAAGCAGCCGTATGTGTCCCGCCTCCTGCGGTAGCAGGAAATCGCCATGGGGCGGCTGTACGGTGCAGAAGGTTCCCCCGCGCAGGTCGAAGAATTCGCCCGGCTCATCGAGGTTTGGAAAGAACCCCAGCAGCCTGCTCATGCGCATGAGTAGGACAATGTGGAAGTTGGCATAGTTGCTGGCAGCTCCGTCAATCCACTCTATGCTGCTGCGTAAGTAGTCGAAGAGAGGAACGTTCTTCTGTTCTCCCTTAAGAGCATGATACAGAAACTCCGACACGAAGATGCCTATCGAGAGCTTCTTCGGGTCGGAGAACAGTGAAGGCAATGGCGTGAGAAGCGATGCCTCGCTAATCTTCTGGAGTTGCTGTTGTGGCCTCACGCTGCATTCCAGCTGCAGGAGGGTGAGTGGTTGCAGGTATTGCTTCTTTATCTTTGCCTTGTCCGAGCGTGGTACAGGCACGATAAATGACAGTCGGCCCTCGGCGCGGGTGTACATATTTACTATGATGCGCCCCTCGCCATACTTCAGTGCGTGTAGCACAATAGCCTCTGTCTTGACCTGCATTTCTTCAGATGAAAGATGATAGATGATAGATATGATTACCCTGCTGCGGTAGCCGCTCGGCTCTGCCGCTTTTACCGCTCGGCTCTGCCGCTTGCTACCAGCGGGACGCAAGAAAGCGTAGCGACTAAAAGAAATTCTTCACTCTTCACTCACTCTTAAAGTGTGATGTTGCAGCCTATTCCTAGTACGCGGTTAGTGCGAGTGAACGAGTCGCTGACACCCTTGGCGGGATAGTCGTTGCGATCGTAGTTCTCATAGTTTGTAGTAAAGTAACCGGCTTTCAGCGAGACATTGTCATTCACCTTGTAATTGGCACCTACTCCCAGGCTGTAGCTGCTAGTTACAAACGACATGTCGTTCATGTACTGGTCGCTAAGTCCGTAGCGGGTGATTTGAGCACCGGCAGATACGGTGAGACGGTCATTGATGTCCCACTCAGCACCCACGAGGAACTCGTTGGTGTTGTGGTCAAGCAGGCGCTGTGTGTTGTTATACCAGTCGGCATCCTTGTCAAAGTAGTGGTGCCACCCCAAGTTCAGGCGGATAGGGTCTACGGGATTCCACTGTAAGCCGAGAGCCAACTGTGCAGGCATATCCTCGTTTACCTCTTCGCCGTCGCGGAACTTGTTTACGGCAGGTATCTCGCTTGCCTCGTTTACCGTCGACTCGTTCTTCATGCGAATCTGTGTCTTGAATTCATATTTGGCAGCCAGGTTCCAGCGTCCCAGACGATAGTCAAGGCCCAGTACAGGGGCTATGCCCACACTGCTCTGGTTGCACAGCAGGTTCACACCCTGCGAGTATTTCTGTAAGGCGTCAATGCTGCTGCGGGTGCCGTTAAGCTGCTGTTGCTTTCCCTCCAAGAGTGATTTTTGGGCTGTCAGTTCGGCAGGGGCTGTAGTACCGGCAGCCTGATACTGGGCAATAAAGGCATTGACTTGAGCCAGGCCGTTGCTCACCTGTGCCAGTCCTGCATCGATTGTTGCTGTGGCGCTACTGAGGAAGCTGCCGAAGTCAACATAGCCGTTGCCTGCCATCTTCACCTGGATGTTGCTGATTTTTGCCTTGTAGGTGGCTGTGCCGTAGAGCAGGCGGAGACCACCATAGATAGAGAAGTCCTTGCTAACCTTGTATGCCGTTCCTAGTTGGAAGCCAAAATAATATTGGCGGCCCTGCATGTAGCCATCCATGTCGTAGCCTTCAGCACCCAGTGGGTTCAGCTGGTGGGCTATACTACCCACCACGCTCTCGAAGGAGCCTAGGCCATCGGCAAACTCACAGCTGCCACCACCGCCAGGAACGGAGAAGTTGAACTGATAACTCCAGTTGCCACTGTTCTTTGCCATTTGTATGCTGGGGATGAAGGGAGCGTCGGCCACGCCTTCAAACAGTTTCGTTGTTGCGCCGTTGTTCTTTCTGCCAAGGGCGAAGACGTTATTTGTAGAGGTTATGGTGCGCGTCTGGTGAGCATACTGCCAGTTGATGCCCAGATGGAAACCCTCGGGAAGGAAAGCAACACCGGCGGGATTTGAATAGACACCGTCTAGCCCAATGGCTGCATCGCGTGCCGGGTTGCGAAGAAAATCAATGCTCTGGTTCGTGTTGGTGAGGATGCCACCGGCTGTAGCTGTGGTGGTGGCAGCGGCTAGCAAAAGGCTAGCCATCAGTGTTTTTGTTTTCATATCCTTTTAAACAATCTTTTTGAAAATCGGCTGCAAAGGTAAGCAGAAGAATTGATTTGTTAGCAATTGTGTGCCTGCACTTAAGAATTATTAACAAAAAATTTGCACATTCTTGCACATATCGTGCAGTTTGTGCAAGGCTTTTGCACTCTCTCGTGCCTCTCTTGGATACAAATGAGACGAAAAGTGTGCAAGAAATTTGGATTTCTGTACTTTTCTTGCTAACTTTGCAAGCCTAAAAGACTATGAATATGAAAGCAAAACAGATGATGATGATGGTCGCATTTCTTATGATTGCGACAAACGCACTGGCACGTGAATGGTATGTTGCAGAACTGAGCAGTGACGGGAAGACACTGACTCTGAAAAAGGGTGTGGGTGAAAGGGCTGACTATTCAAAGGGACAGCAGGAAGTTAACATGAATGTGTGGATAGCCAACACGCCAAACATAACGACGGTAGTGATAGATCCGTCTTTCCGTGATGCCCGTCCAAACAGCTGTAGTTGCTGGTTTATGGATTGTAGGGAATTGACAGCTATATATGGGTTGGAGAACCTAAATACAAGTGAGACGGTTTCGATGGACTGTATGTTCATAGGCTGTGAAAAACTGAGGCAATTAGACTTGCGTTCCTTAAACACAAGCCGCGTAAGGAGCATGGTGGGCATGTTTTCTAATTGTAGCCAGCTCGTTACGGTAGACTTGTCTAGTTTTGATACTAGTCAAGTGAAGAACATGACCAATATGTTTGAAGGCTGCGAAAGACTGAAAAACATCTATGTAGGGAGCGGGTGGAACACCAGTGCGGTCACCGAGTCGGGCGACATGTTTATCCGGTGCATGACGCTGACCCGGCTTGGACAATTCCAGCTTCAAGAAGACCTGCTTGACAAGACTCACGCACACACCGGACCTGGAGGCTATCTGAAGCGCAAGTGATTTATTTATGGCAGACTACGTTATTATAGTGGCGGGCGGCAAAGGCCTGCGTATGGGTGGTGAGGTGCCGAAGCAGTTTCTGCCCATTGATGGCATACCGGTGTTGATGCGCACCATGATGCGCTTCCGCGAGTACAGTAAGGAGTTGCAGATAATACTTGTGCTGCCACGCGGACAGCAGGACTACTGGAGCGCGCTATGCCAGGAGTATGACTTCGCTGTTCCTTACCGACTGGCCGACGGCGGAGCCACACGCTTTCACTCCGTACAGAGCGGGCTGGCACTCATACCTGATGACGAACAGGGGGTGGTGGGAGTGCACGATGGAGTGCGTCCCTTTGTTAGCCTTGATGTGATAGACCGTTGCTATCAGAAGGCTCGCGATGCCGGAGCTGTAATACCTGTTACACCTGTGGTAGAGACGCTTCGGCATGGCATGACAACGGTGCCCCGCGATGAATATCGTTTGGTGCAGACACCGCAGGTCTTCGACATACAGCTGCTAAAGGCCGCCTATCAGCAGACATACACCGATGCCTTTACCGACGATGCCTCGGTGGTAGAGGCCTATGGTCACGCCGTGACAATGGTGGACGGCAACCGCGAGAACATAAAGATCACCACACCCTTCGACCTGCGCGTGGCAGCGGTACTGGCCGAATCAGATGATAGATGAAAGGTCTTCCAATGGACATTCTTCAGCAGGACATCATGTATTTGCCAGGTGTAGGCCCCAACCGCAAGAAGGTGCTGGGCCAGGAGCTCGCCATAGAGACCTTCGGCGACCTGCTGGAGTATTATCCGTACAAGCACATAGACCGCTCGAAGGTGTATAAGGTTAACGAGCTGACAGGTGACATGCCCTTTGTACAGGTGGTAGGTCATATACTGAGTTTCGAGACCTTCGAGATGGGACCTCGCAAGGAGCGCGTGGTGGCACATTTCTACGATGGTACAGGCATCATGGACCTGGTGTGGTTTAACGGAGGGAAATATGCGAAGCAGACCTACAAGATAGGTCGCGACTATCTGGTATTCGGACGGCCGTCGGTGTTCAACAACCGCATACAAGTGCAGCATCCTGAGATGGAGGAAGCAGAGAGTGGAGAGTGGAGAGTGGAGAGTGGAGAGTTTGCTACCGCACGGGATTCTGGCGCGGTAGCAAATTCTACACTCTCAACTCTCAACTCTACACTCAAGATGCGGCCGTATTATAACACTACGGAGAAGATGAAGAAGCAGAACTTCACCAGCCGCTCTATAGAGAAGCTGGTAAAGACCCTGCTTGAGAAGCTGCGTGACCCTCTGCCTGATACGCTGCCAGACATGGTCTTGGCCACGCATCACCTGATGGGCCGCGACGAAGCCTTGCGCGCTATACACTTTCCCACCGATGCCCGCCAGCTGGAGCGTGCCCGTACTAGGTTGAAGTTTGAGGAGCTGTTCTTTGTACAGCTCAACATTCTGCGCTATGCCAGTTACATGCGCAGCAAGTATCACGGCTATGTGTTCAACAGGATTGGGCCGCTATTCAATGATTTCTTTCACAAGCGACTTCCTTTTGAACTGACAGGGGCCCAAAAGCGGGTGATGCACGAGATACGTGCCGACCTGTGCTCCGGCCACCAGATGAACCGCCTGCTGCAGGGCGATGTGGGCAGCGGCAAGACGCTGGTGGCACTGATGTCGATG
>CAMYZK010000010.1 GCA_947303825.1 uncultured Prevotella sp.
CAAGTATCTTTGCCATCATAACAGTATCTGTGGCAAACTCGAACTTACCATCCTTTATCTCTATCGAATCGACATACTCTGCCGTCTGCGGACCTGTCAATGGTACAAGGAATATGCGTTTCCCGTTATACTGGCCGGGAATGGTGCCGTGTATACGGCACTTGCCTGTAGCATCACTTCCTGCTCCACCGCAGTTGCAAAGCATCATCACTGTAATGGATAGTACCGTGCTCAATAAAAATGTCTTTCTCATTTGTTGTTGTTCTTTGGCTATATAGTTGCGTATTTGTTGACCTCTGCCTTTACCACATAATCTCACTTTATTTTAACTTTCTTCCTTTCCCCGCTGAACACCTGTCTCTGTGCCTCACGTACGTCAAAGTCTACCGGTACCTTGGTGAAGTCGGGCACATTGTATGCCTGGAACAGCTCTCTGTAGTATTTCCTTGGGTTGCGCTGTGGCAGCATGAAAGGTTTAGTGGCCCGTCCCTCGTCATCAACCGAAGAGATGAAGAGCTGAGTGTACATGCCGTCGGTACGTTTCGAAGAGAACACAAACCATCGGCTGTTAGAACTCCAGTTGTGGTAGCTTTCTGTGGCAGCACTGTTCACCTCGTCCATAGACCGGCTTTCTCCTGTCTTGAGGTCCATAATCCATAGGTCGGCATCTTTCTGGCACACGGGGAAGTTGCTGCGCGCGCTTATGGTGTACATGAGCCACCGCCCGTCATAGCTCGGCCTTACCAGCGTAGCACTCTTTCCAATGCTGTCGGCAGAAACCAGCGTATCAGCAACAGTGCCGAAGGCTGCCGAGTTGGCATCGAATGGTATGCGACAGATGGAACATCTCACCTTCTCATATTCTGCTGGCAAGCGGCAAGTCTTCGAGGTGCTGTAGTACAGCCATTTCCCATCGTGCGAGAAAGCAGGGAATATTTCCTGATCGGCAGTCTGTAGCAATGGCGTGAGCAGCAGCTCATTGGTCTTGGTGTCGAGCACAATAATGTTACTGAAGCTGTGGTAGGCCTCCATTCTGTCGGCAGCACCGGTAAAGAACCCTTGGTGTACGGCATTGGCTGCGTATGCACAGTATCTGCCCGAGGGATGCCAGTAGGCGTATGAGCCGGCAGCCTTTGTAGAGTCGGTCTTGGTATCGAGCCACTGCTGGAGGCCGTCCTTCTGTATCATTGTCCCTCCGCCGCTGCCCCTTATCTGCAAGGTGAGCTGTGAGGGGTTGCCACGATTTGGAGTGTGGCAGTTGAAACATCGTCCCGGCAAGGCAGTCTCAAGCAGGAGAGGCTTCTCCTCAAAGGAGTGCAGGTCACGCTCGTAGATACCAATGTCGCCACCCACCTCATATCCAGGAGCTATGCGGCGGTAGGTGAGCCCGTAGTCATCGAGCGGATACTGGCTCACATGAATACTGAAATCACGCCACTGTGTCCACTGACCGTTCTTCCTTGTGCACACGGTAAGCATGAGGTCGCCTCCTTTGTTCTGAAGGGTAAGCTCTTTCCATTCGTCTTCGTCAAACTCAGCCCACTCTCCGTTGACGTGCATTTCACCGCCCTTGCTTCCGCGCACAGTGACGTCCATGCAGTCTATGGTCTCGTCGGCAAAGTTGAAGTCCAGCGGTGCTATGCCAGCAGGTATCGTAACATCGGTGTAGTCGGGAAAGATGCTGGGCATACTGTCAGCCTGCACTACGTCGTGCGGTTTGCCGCTACCGCATGCACACAGGACAGAGACGAGGCATACTATGTATAGAATTGTCTTCATGCTATTTCTGTACTCCAGCCATAAATCGTTTCACATACCGCCCGTAAGGCGAGTCAACGGCAGTGCGACTCCGCATGCAGCTCACGGCATCCTGCCAAGCCATGGGCATCACCTCATAGCCACCATGCTTCTGTGCCAAAGGCAGCGACTGCATGAACAGCTGCGCATCGCACTTCAGCAGCAGTTGGCAGAGGAAGTACTCTAGAGCCATCTTGTTGCTGGTGTCCTGCATAAAGAGCAGCCCCAGCATCTTGTCTATCTCTCCATAATTGTATAAAAAGCTCTGTGCATAACGTTTCTGGCGCTGTTTGCCCCACACTGGGTGGGCGTTTATGGCAGCCTCGCTGCCCAGGCTTTTTTCGGCTTCCTCGGCCCATGAGCTGTAGAAAAGGGTTTTCTTCAGCAGAGCCAAGTGTTTCCTTGCCACATCATACTGTCCGTTTACTATCAGGCACTCTGTGATGCGCTTCTCAAACCTCCCGCTCTTCCTGGCGTTAAGAATTGATTCCTGCAGGTCGCTGTAGTATCTCAGTGCCGAGTTTACCATGCCCAGCCGCCAGAAAGCCTCTGCCGTAGGCAGGTTGGTCATGTTGTCGCGTACCATGGGCGACAGCAATGCATTGGGGCCACTCTGCCAATAGTCGAAAATCTTGTCGGCCAGTTGCCCCTTTGCCGATAGTGCCAGGTTGACGCTATTCGACCAGAAAGGAGTTTGTACCACACGCCTGGAAGCTCGTTCCAGCAGTTTGTCCCATTGCTCATGGCGTATCAGGTAGTCCTGCTTAAGCAGTTCGTACTTGTCGCTGTTGTAACCACTAAGGTCAGGCCACTGCATGGGTATTCGGTAGTAGTTAAGGCCCGTCCACACCATCTGCCGAGGCCACTGACGCAATAGCCACGTTCCTGCTGCCCACTGCACCGCAAGCAACCATAGCGGCAAGACAACCGCCATAACCCGTAGCTTTATGGATGCCCGCCGCAGTGGAGTATTTGCAATACGCAGGGCAACATATATCCACACCACAGGCCCTATGGCCCAATAAATGAGCGGCACTGCCGGCAGGTCGGCCCACATGGGCATACGCCTAAAGGCCAGGGCTGTTGCCAGAGCCATAGTGAAAGCCACCGGCAGTGAGAGCAGAACGTTCTCGTCGCCCATGAGCCATAGGAAGAACAGGGATGGGAGTAGCGAGAACACCTGCCGTATCCATTTTCCTGCTTTGCGGCTGTGCGACACCGACTCGTTGCCATTCAGCAGCCGCAGTGTTAGCTGCTGCATTATTGCAAAGAGCAGCGCTAGCAACAACGCGCCCACCCATTCTACATAATAGAACTGTACAACAAACTCTGCCGTCCAGTCGGCAAGACCACCTGCTACCGAAATACGTTCAAAGAAATAGTCAGAAGACCATAGGAAAAGCTGATTCTGCTCATGGTACGACAAGGTCTCTGGATGACACTGCCACCAGAAGACAAACACTGTAACGGCTATAGCTGCCGGTAGGAGCAGACCAGAACCCCAGCGCACGATATTTTTGCGTAAACTCAGCATCGTTTGCAATCAGGCGGCAAAGTTACTAAGAAGTGGGCAAAAAACTATGATTGTTGTGTTAATTTCCGTAAATTCAGTATGAAAATGTGTTACAAAAAAATGCCGCACCTCGCGGCGCAGCATATTTTTGTATGATACCTACCCCACCCCCGACCCCACCCTTAAGGGGCGGGGAGTGCCATGGGCTCGTTAGTTGAAGGTGGTGGTCTTTTTAAAGTAGACTCTTAACTCAACTTTCACAAGTATATAATAACCACATAACCACGAATTACACTCGCTACACTGCCGCTTTTACAGATTTTACCGCTCGGCTCTGCCGCTTGCTACCAGCGGGACGCAAGAAAGCGTAGCGACTAAAAGAATTAAACGGATTTTTGGCTGCGCGTTTTCAGGCTTTTGTCACATTTCAACAATACGCTAACTATATGTAATATAGACAGTTACGGGGCAAAGCGCACAAAGGTGCACAAATGCACAAATCACATTTGGCGTTTTTTTGACGATTTGTTAAGATCTATACAAAAATATGCTGCGCCGCGAGGTGCGGCATTTTTTTGTAACACATTTTCATACTGAATTTACGGAAATTAACACAACAATCACAGTTTTTTGCCCACTTCTTAGTAACTTTGCAGCCTGTAAGAACAATACTAAGGAAAATGGCATGCATTCTTCATTTAGAGACGAGTCAGACTGGTTGCTCTGTGGCAGTGTCTGACGACTCACAGGTGATATACCATGATGAGAGCAGCAGCGATACCAGCAAAGGCAGTAGTGCAGAGCACCTCGGAACGCTAGTTGACGAAGCGATGTCGTTTGCAGACAGTCATGCCATACCCTTTGATGCCGTGGCAGTGAGTTCTGGTCCGGGGTCGTACACCGGACTGCGCATAGGTGTCTCCATGGCTAAGGGAATCTGCTATGGGCGTGATTTGAAACTTATTGCAGTGCCTACACTACAGCTGCTCTGTGTCCCTGTTCTGTTGAGGATGGGAGAGAAAGACATTGAAGAGACGCCAGAACCCATACTCTGCCCAATGATTGATGCCCGCCGTATGGAGGTCTACGCTGCCCTATTCGACAGAGCCTTGCGACCGGTAAGGGAAGTCCAGGCCGACGTTGTGGATGCTGACACCTACCGCCAATGGTTAGACCAGAGGCCTGTGTACTTCTTTGGCCCGGGGGCAAAGAAATGCATGCCAGTAATTAATCATCCCAATGCGCGCTTTATTGATGGCATAGAGCCGGTGGCAAAATGGATGCAGCCGCTTGCAGAACGGAAGCTTATTGAAGGGAAAACAGAAGACGTGGCCTACTTTGAACCTTTCTATCTGAAGGACTTTGTGGCAAAGAAAGCCAAGGAACTCTTGTAGGCTGATATTTAAAACGTGAACTAGAAAAGACTGACAAAAGGTGAATATTCAAGGATTAGACTACAACACTCAGCGCCAAGGGTTGCTTATGCCCGAATACGGCAGGGAGATTCAGAAAATGATTGACTACGCAGTAAGCCTGCCTGACAGGGAGGAAAGACTGAAATGTGCCAAGACAATAGTAAAACTTATGGAGAATAAGTTGTCGGGGGTGCGCGACAACTCTGACTATCAGCAGACGTTGTGGGACCACCTGTTCCTTATGAGCGGAAAGCAGCTCGACATAGACTGGCCATACGATGTAGGCAACGCTGAACAGATTTTGCTTAAGCCAAACCCTATGCCAAGACCATCGGCAACAATCAGGCTAAGGCACTACGGGCGCCTGGTGGAGGAGCTGACAGAAAGGCTGAAGAACATGGAGGAAGGGCCTGAGCGCGACGAGCTGACACGGCACACCGCAAACCAGATGAAACGCGACCTGGTGGTGTGGGGACACGGCTCAATAGACGACGAGAAGGTGGCCGACGACTTGGCAAGGCTCACCGACGGCGTGATACAGCTGGACTTGAACAACTTCAAGTTTGAGAAATTCCTGCCCGCTAACGAGTTGCCTGCAAAAAACTCTGGAAAGAAAAAGAAAAAATAACGAAAACAGATAATAGAAGTTGGCATCATTCATAATTGAAGGCGGAAGACAGCTAAGCGGAACCATTACACCACAGGGAGCTAAGAATGAGGCCCTGGAGGTGATTTGTGCCACATTGCTTACCAGCGAGAAGGTTACCATAAGCAACATCCCTAACATTAGAGACGTACAGAACCTTATCTTGCTGCTTAAAGATATTGGCGTGAAGGTGAGCATGCCAGAGGGAGAACAGAAGGGCACCTACACTTTCATGGCCGACGAGCTGAACATAGAATACCTCAAGAGCGACGATTTCATCAGAAAGTGTGCCGAGCTGAGAGGCTCGGTGATGATGATTGGCCCGCTGCTGGCACGCATGGGTAAAGCCATTATTGCCAAGCCCGGTGGCGACAAGATAGGACGTCGCAGGCTGGACACTCACTTCCTGGGCTTTGAACGGCTGGGGGCACATTTCAACCATGTACCAGAGCGAGGCGTATACGAGATAACGGCAAACAGGCTGCACGGAACATACATGCTACTAGACGAGGCCAGCGTGACAGGTACAGCCAACATCATCATGGCTGCAGTACTGGCAAAAGGCGTTACGACCATATACAATGCAGCATGCGAACCGTATATTCAGCAGTTGTGTAACATGCTAAACAGCATGGGAGCGCATATCAGCGGCATTGCATCTAACCTCCTCACAATACGTGGAGTAAAAGAGTTGCATGGCACACAGCACACCATTCTGCCCGACATGATTGAAGTGGGATCGTTTATCGGCATGGCTGCAATGGTGGGCAACGGTATTACAATAAAGAACGTGTCGCTGCGCAATCTGGGCATCATTCCCAACACCTTCAGACGGATGGGGATAAAGATACGCGAGGAGGGCGACAACCTCTTTATTCCATACATGCGCCACTATGAGATACAGTCGTTTATCGACGGCACCATAATGACCCTGGCCGATGCACCATGGCCAGGATTGACCCCCGACCTCATCTCTGTACTTATCACTGTGGCATCGCAAGCAAGAGGGAGCGTGCTGTTCCACCAGAAGATGTTTGAGAGCAGGCTGTTCTTTGTAGACAAACTGATAGACATGGGAGCCCAGATAATACTCTGCGACCCTCACCGTGCCGTGGTTGTAGGTCACGACCGCAAACTGCAGCTACGTGGCGGACGCATGTCAAGTCCCGACATACGTGCAGGTATTGCACTGCTCATTGCTGCACTTAGTGCCAAGGGTGTAAGCAGGATAGACAATATTGAGCAGATAGACCGGGGATACGAGAACATTGAGCATAGGCTCAATGCACTAGGTGCACAGATAAGCAGAATAAGCTAACAGTACAAATGCCAATGCTGAAGGAAGAAGACGTCTACAGAATAGGCCGATTGGGGAAGCCCCACGGTGTGAAGGGAGAAATATCCATGCAGGTCGACGACGATGTCTTCGACCGTACAGACTCCGACTTCCTGATACTACGGATTGACGGCATCCTGGTGCCTTTCTATATGGAAGAGTACAGGTTCAAGACCGACACCACCGCTCTTGTAAAGTTTGAAGATGTAGACTCGGTGGAGCGGGCTCGTGAGCTTACGAACAGCGATGTGTTCTTTCTTCGAAGCATGGCCGAGGGGCAGGACGATGATTACACCTGGGAGTTCTTCGTGGGTTTCACCCTTACCGACGCATCTTCAGGCAAGGAAGTAGGGCGCATAGACGCTGTTGATGACAGCACGCAGAACGTGCTTTTCTGTCTGGAAGACGGAACAATGATTCCCGCTGCCGATGAACTAGTGGCCGACATCGACCACGAAAACAGGATAATCTCCATGCACCTGCCCGAAGGCATTCTGGGACTGACCTAGTTACCCCTGATTACAGTTTTCATCACCTCTTCCGGCTCTATTGTAACCTTACTCTCATCAATCATCTTTCGGTCAAGGTTGAAGACGTCGGCAAAGAAGTCGTAGACGGCCTGACGCTTGTTCGGGCCGAAGTCGTGACGCTCGCCAGGCAGGTGTACGTTGCGCACTTGTTGTTCGGCACCGTAGAAAGAGAAGATGCGTCTTATGAAAGGGTATTCAAGCACTGGGTTAGTAGAGGTCCAGTCGCCACCATCGCTCACCAGCAATAGGGGACGTGGGGCAATGATGGCGGCCAGCTCTGCCTCGCATGTGCCGCCTCCGGCTAGCTGTACGGGCATGCCGCTCTCACAGGGACAGCCACCGTCGAAGTGGCTGGCCACATGGACTATTGGGGCCGAGGCTGTGACACGGCTATCGAGCAGCGTCAAAAGCACCGTGTGTGTGCCGCCACCGCTGCCACCATTGGCAGCCACACGGGTGGTGTCGATGTCTTTCCTGTTCTTCAACATCCAGTCAAGCAACTTCCATGAGCATGCTGCCTGGAACACATGGGCACGGGCTACGTTGTGGTTGCCCACCTCGGCTTTAGACTGTGAGTAGCCATAGAGGTCGAAGTCAACGCAGATGGCTCCCATACGTGCCAGGGTGGCCAGTCGCTGCTGTTCGTCATCACGGTAACGTGAGGGCCAGTGACCGTCGGGACAGATGACAAGTGGCTTCTTGCCTTTCTTGAGAGAGGTGTAGATGGTGCCGAAGACATGTTGGCCAGGTGTCAGTTCCAGACAGATGTTCTGGGTGGTGTAGCCATCATGCTTGCGCACCTTCGACAAGATGGGCCTGGGGTCGCTGACACATGAGTCAAGGAAACGGTCAAAGCCCAGCCTCGCGCGTACTTCTTTTATTAATATGGCACGGCGTTGCTCCCATTGCTCCTTGTTGCTATACTTGGAAGAGAGGTATTCCAGCATCTGCCTGCCTTCATCCTCATGGCGTCGCGGATATTCGTAGAGCTTTATTTTGTAAGTTTTCTCATTCTGCTTCCACCAGTTCCAGTCGTAGTACTTGCAGATGTTGTCTAGAGTCAGTTCCAAGGAGTAGGGACGCACACGGAAGTCGGCATACGGCAGGACAACCCCGGCAGTATCTACATTGCTGTCAAACTTCAGTTTCACGCCGAAGTGCCTACTCACTTCCTGTAAGATGTTGTGTACCGGCCGTTCATAGCGGGTCTCAAAGGTCTGGGCGCTTGCACAGACGGTTGAGAGGGAAAATGATAATGCTATCCAGAATGTTTTCATTTATTTTCGGTCTTTTTGTGTCGTTATTACGTTATTACGCTATTTCGTTATTACGTCATTCCGAGATAACGTGATAACACCCAGGTCAGGACAGTTGGCAGCCGGGCGGCCGTCAACCATGAGGGTAAGGCCTCGGCCTTGGTGGTAGTGTTGGCCGTTTTTATCCCAGACGATAGTGATAATGTGACCACGATAGCTGATGCCGTCGAGACAGAAGTATGCCCACTTGTCCTGCGGAATAAGCGGGTTGACAACGATGCTACCGTCAAGCTGAGGGCGCAGGCCGCATATGCCGGTGATGATGAGGTCGTTGTAGGTGGAGTGGTTATAGTAGCGCGAGCGCTCACGGTCGCCCATCAGCCAGGCACCATTGGTCTCGTCCAAATACTCGCCGATATAGGGACGGCCGCGGTGATGCTGACTCTCGGTGTAGAGCTGCATCTGCCTGAAGAAAACCGAATCAAGCCGAGGATAAGGATACGGACTTGTATTCAGATAATTGGCCATAGCCGTCAATGTCTGGGATGTGGCAAAAGGCCAAATGGCTCCGTCCCACTCGCACTTGCCCACACCATGACTGCGGAACTCCGGATGACGCCGTTCAGCAGTAGTCAGACCATAGGGTGCAGAGAAGCCCTGTTCATCGAAGACCTGCTTCCAAGCATCGTCATGGTAATTTTTTGGTGGAAAAGACATCATATACATGGTAGAATCACACGAAGGTATTCCGAAGTACCAAGGAATGTAGCCGATGGCCTCACGCACTTGAGCCAACGTATCGCCACGCAGCGTCTCATAGAACTGGTGGTCAGCATTCCACAGCTTCGTCTCAATGAGTTGGCGTAGCGTATCTGCCTTCTGCTCATAAAGGGAAGCCTTGGTACTGTCACCCCACATATAATTAATATACGCGAGGGCCTTGGCATTGCCATACATATAGCTGTTGATGGTGGGGCGAGCATACTGCTTCTTGCGGCCGCCGCTGATGCTCTCCTCCATGCCGTCCTGCACGTCACCCTGCCAGTAGAGACCGCTGGGCAGGCGGTTGGTACGCTCCCAGCGGGCATACTCCTCTTCTAAGCGGGGCTTCAGCGAAAAAAGGAAAGCTGTGTCGCCCTGCACCTTCCACATGTCAAGGATGGCGTAGGGATTCCAAGAAGAGAACTTATTCATCTTCGTCATTGCCTGACCGTCGTTGCCAAAGTACCAGGTGCGCAGAATCTGGTGCAGGTAGGTGGTGTCGCGCAGCCAGCGGCTCTCCATCACGTGGTGACCGATGGCACAGGCAATGAGGTTGTAACGGTCGGCATAGCTGCGTTGCACTAGGAACTCGGTCATGCCGTAGCCAACGGGCGTGCGCTTGATGTGCTTGCGCAGCGTCCACCAACGGTAGTAGTACATCTCGCGCATCTGCTCATCGGGGCAGTCGAAGAGGGGAATGTTCTCGCGCATCCAGGCCGAAGCCTGCGCATTGGGAATGGTGGTAACGATGTTCTCGTCCTCCATCGTATTGAAGCAGTCGGCATAGTGGGCGAAATCGTCATAGGCAAGCACAGCAGTCCTGGTAGCCTCGGTAGTCTCTGCAGCCCCGGTAGTCACATTGGCCAAGGCAAACCTGGCCACTTTGTCGCTCTCATCGGCACGGGGTTGGTCGAAGTCCTGATCGGCAGGGGTATCGGTGTTTGGCTCGTGGAAAATGGAACCCGTGCGGAAGACAACGCGTGAAATGCTCTCTACAGGAGTGTCGAACTGGCGAGTACACTTACCTATAGGACTCATAGGGCTACGACTTATAGTAAATGCCGCCCGGTGAAGCTCGCAGGAGAGCATTGCTGTAATATGGTAGGTTACGCCTGGCTCATATTTCTTAAGTAGGGTGCCGTAGCGAGCACCTCCTTTCACGCGGATGGTGCCAGTGCTGTCGGCAACGATACGTGAACAGACGGAACCCTGATCATCAACAAACTCTATGTCCAGCTCACCATGGTCTGCCTGGTCAAAACGGAGGTCGAACTCCACCTTCAGTTCCTTCGTGTTGGGGATGATACGCTCAGCCTTGGCGTAGTCGTAAGGGTCGCTGTCGTTAAGCGATAGCCACTGACCGTCGAGGGTGACGGGAGCGAGGAGGGGGGAGTAGATATTCCAGTCAGTAAGTTGCGACAGAGTGGTGAACATACTGAACGAGCCGTTGGCGTGAGTGGTGGCGTTGAGGCGCACTGGTACGGGGATGCGGCTTACCCACATATCCTCCTTGTTGTTTGAAAAGGTAACCCAGAGGTCTTTTGGTAGTTTAGAGCCTAAAGTGTAGAGTGTAGAGTTCTTGGACGAGCCAAGCGGCATAGCCGAGCGTGCTGCCGCAGTCCTTTCTGCCAATGGTAAGGCAGAAGCCACTCTGCACTCTAAATTTTCGATGCCTCTCACGTACTGGGGGCCGTAGCTCTTGTACTGACCGCCATGGCGCAAGGGTGTCACCTCGCCATTGACGAGCGAGAGTGTGGTGTAGTCCAGCCCGTCGGAGGATAGGCTGATGGCAAGTGGCCAGCGATATTCGGCCGGATTATAGACGGTGGCGTAGGTGCCATCACTCAGCCGCTGTCCCCATATTTTAGCATTGCTGTTTACAAATCCTGGTGCACGGTCACAGCCCAAGCGTCCGCTCTCAGGCACAATGACCTGCCGCCAGGTATTGCCGCCATCAGCAGAAAGGCTTGTCACGGCGTGCTTCCAAAGAGCCACCTTTCGCCCGTCGGGTAGCGTGTAGCCGCAAAACGCCTTATAGGGTTTGTCAAGGGGTATGAGCTTGTCGCCACGGTCGGCCTCCTCCACCCATTGCATGCGCTGCATTGGGTCGGCCAGCATCTGGTCGATGGCCTTAACGAAGGCCTTGTCCTTACTCTTCTTATAATACGGGTAAACCGTATTACGCTCTGAGAAACCGTGGTTATAATAAATGAAATAAATGGGGCCGAGCGTGCCGTCCTCGAAGACGCGCCGCGCCACGCGGCCTATGCCATTGCCGTCGTTGGGGTCGTCTTTAATGGTGAGACAGATGCCATAGCTGCCAGTAGCAAGGAGAACAGACGAGTCCTCATACCAACCTACGCGCTGGTGCATCACTGCCTTGAGATTATGGGCAGGGGGAAAGGCCTTGCCCTCCTTTGTCCAGCCTTCAGGCACGGGGTATTCGGGGAAAAGCTCTATAGGGGCAGTCCAGGTGTAGCCGTCAGCAGATGTCTGGAGCATGGTTTTGCCGGGAGCCTCGTGTTCATGCCGTGGATCGGTAAGATAATGTATGTAGAACTTTCCTTTCCAATAGGCCATCATTGGCTGGTGGTTATACGTCCAGGGCTTCTCGCCACGCATAGTCTGTATGGTATGGACGCCTAACACGGGTTTCAGGCCACCGTCGTGACGTTCGGGACGGGCTATGGTCTTACCACTGTAGTGCACCACATCACGGTAATACTTGACGAGCCCCTCCACGAGCTTCTCGTCGGCCATGAACACCGTGCCATGCTTATGCCCTACAGGGAAGTTGACGGCTCCCGTCTGGTCTTGGAAGGTCTTAAAATCCTTGGTGCGGTGGGCACCATAAATCTTATGTCGGTATGAGTCGTAGTAGATGTACCACCAGTCACCCACCCTGGCGGTTGAAGGCCCTTCAGTGAAGCTTTCAGTAAAAGGCTCTGAGGCTGCACTCCACGGACCGTAGGGCGACTGGGCAAATGCCACCTTTATGTTACGCATGGGCCGCGAATTGTCTTTCACCACCATCACGTAGTCCTTTGTGCCTCGTTTCACCATCGTGGCATCGATGGCCGAGAAGCCGGGGTCGTAAAACAGCTTTGCCTCAGAGAACTTCTTGAAGTCGCGGGTGGTCATATAGTAGAGGCGGTGGTTGTTCTTGTGATCTTCCTGATAGTCAGGAAATCGGCCGGGTACACACGATGCCCATACAATGAGGAACTGTCGTTTCACGTCATCATAAAACAGCTCGGGGGCCCAGGTATTCACTGTGGTGGTGTCCATGCCAGTAGGGATGAACTGCTGCTGACTCCAATGTATTAAGTCTTTCGACGATGAGTAGCCGAAACCACGGTCTCCCCGCCAAGATGATGTCCACACCAAATGGAAGGTACCATCAGGGCCTTGTACAACCGACGGGTCACGCATCACTTTCTGCGTTCCCACCTCCGGACGCAGGAACACCCCCTCTATGGAGTCCCATCTCAGGCCGTCGCAGCTGTATATAAACCTCAGACCCTCCGTGGCAGGCTCATGAAACGAAGTAGAAACATAGATGTCTTTAGCAAATCCTGTCAGGAAGAGACATGCCGTTAGTAGTGTAATTAGTAGTTTGTTTGTCTTGTTGCCCATAATTAAGTAATAACCCGATGATGCACAGTATCTGCTCTTGCATCATCGGGGCTGGTGACAGTGTGCCTGTTACTTAAAGTCAAATCCTATACGAAGTCCGTCGTAGCTCTTTGAGATTTCTCCCACTGCCTGCACACTGGTATTGCCGCTGAGAGCCGATACCGTCTGTAGCAGCGTCAGTAGCTTAGTACCTTCAAAGAGCAGACCAATGCCGCTGGTGTTGCGCTTCGCATAGCAGTTGATGGTCAGCAGCAGAGCCTTCATTGTTACCTTGCCCGTCTTTTCGTCGTAGGTGTAGTTGCCGCTGAGGTTCTTGCCTGCAAAGGTGGCAGCAAAGGTGCCATCCTGGTTGAACGTCACCTTGGTGTTGCTCGACTTAACACCCAGCTTCTCAAAAGTAGGTTGCAGTTTCGATTTTACCTGCGATGCAACAATCTCGCCTCCAGCCTGCGCCAGCAGCTTGTCACTAGTAAAGGCACACCCCGGCTGACTGTATGTCCACGAACCTACCAGCTGCTGCTGAGTGGGAATGGTTTTGGATCCGAGCACACTTCCCAGAATATTGCCAAGGGCGTCTGTTGCATTTGCCACATTAGTACCTCCCGTGCCCAGTACGTTGCCTAGCACTTGAGTACCCACCTGTGTCCATGCCGAGTTGTTTGTACCACATCCAGCCAATAGTGCGCCAGATAGTAGAATAGAACTAAGGATAATACTTTTTTTCATTGATTTGGTGTTTAGTTAAGCAATTATGCTGCAAAAGTAACAAATTTTGCTTTAATGTCAGCATTTTTTATGAAGAAAATTTGGCTAAATGGGAAAAAAAACGTAATTTTGCACCCGATTTTGTAGAAAGACGGTAAGAAACCGTTCTTTCCAACAAGGAAGGGGTCCCTTCGTCTATCGGTTAGGACGAGAGATTTTCATTCTCTAAAGAGGAGTTCGACTCTCCTAGGGACTACTATTAAATCTGTCATCTGCGCAGTGATGCACTAGCCGGCTCGCCAAGTCGGGACACGGTGGCAGGGGGTTCTTTCCAAAAGAGCCCGCCCAGGGCAGTTATAGCGACGTAAGACCCTTAAGCTTTAACATTAAACACTAAACAATTAAAAAGAAATGGCAAACCACAAATCATCGGTGAAGAGAATTCGCCAAGACAAGACAAGGACACTTCACAACAAGTATTATGCAAAGACCATGCGCAACGCAGTGCGTAAGCTGCGTGCCATGACAAACAAGGACGAGGCTGTTGCTCTGTACCCAAAAGTGCAGAAGATGCTCGACAAACTGGCAAAGACCAACATTATTCACAAGAACAAGGCCGCTAACCTCAAGTCGGGTCTTGCCAAACATATCAACAAGCTCTCATAGCACATTTTTGAATTCTTCCATACGATTCTGGCCGTGCAAGCATCATGCTTGTGCGGCTTTTTCATGCACGCCTCCTACCCTTGTTTGAGGCAACAATATTGTATGGAAAAACAAAAAAAGAGCTGGGAGAAAAAGAGCACACCACCGCACCCCTTTCTCCCAGCATGTCCGTCTAAAGGGCTTCAAGCATTCTCTTAAGCACCACCGAGCATGAAATTTCACGGTTGGCAGCCTCGGGGATGACCAGTGAGTTCTTGCTCTCAATCACTTCGTCGGTAACAATGAGTCCGCGACGCACTGGCAGGCAGTGCATGAACTTACCATTGTTGGTCCACGACATGTGCTCCTCGTCTACCGTCCAAGAACGGTCTTGGCTGGTTATCTTGCCGTAGTCGGCAGGATTGCTGACGCCAGGATTCGACCAGTTCTTGGCGTAAATGAAGTCGGCACCTTCGAATGCTTTCTTCTGGTCATATTCAATATGTGCGCCAGCAACAAACTGTTGGTCTAGCTCATATCCTTCCGGATGGGTTATCACCAGGTCTACATCGGGAGCTGCCAGCATCCACTGTGCAAAAGAGTTTGGCACAGCCTGTGGCAATGCACGGCAATGGGGAGCCCAGGTGAGAACCACCTTTGGCCTAGGCGGAAGCTGGAGGGTGGAGGGTGAATTGAGGGGACTTTCCACCTTCGACTCTCCCCTCTCCTTCTTCCACCACTCATCAATGGTAATCAGGTCGGCAAAAGCCTGCAGTGGATGTACGGTGGCTGTCTCCATGGCAAAGACAGGCCGTCCACTGTATTTTATAAACTGTTGCAGCACCGTCTCGGCATAGTCATATTCGCGGTCGGTGAGGCCGGCAAACGAGCGCACGCCTATGATGTCGCAGTAGCATCCCATCACAGGTATTGCTTCCAGCAGATGTTCGCTCTTGTCACCATCCATTATGACACCGCGTTCTGTCTCCAGTTTCCATGCCCCGGCATTGACATCGAGCACTATGACATTCATGCCCAGATTCATGGCAGCTTTCTGCGTGGAGAGGCGAGTGCGCAGCGAGTTGTTGAAGAAAATCATCATCAACGTCTTGTTGCGCCCCAGATTCTGGTACTTAAAGCGGTCTTGCTTTATTTCCTGTGCTTCGGCGAGAGCTTTACGGAGGTCGCCGATGTCCTCCACATTGATAAAACTTTGCATGCTTATAGATTCTATTTTATACGTTCTTTCTGCTCCGGATAGCCTTGGCCGCTTCAACAGGAAAAGCTATCCCACTGTGCCTTCCAGCGAAACACTGAGCAGCTTTTGTGCTTCTACGGCAAACTCCATGGGCAGCTTCTGCAGCACTTCGCGTGCATAGCCTCCCACGATAAGGCTTACGGCCTGCTCTGCAGGGATGCCTCTCTGCTGACAGTAGAACAGCTGGTCTTCTGATATTTTCGATGTTGTAGCCTCGTGCTCCACTATAGCAGTGTCGTTATGTACATCCATATAGGGGAAGGTGTGCGCACCGCAGTTTGAGCCTAGCAGCAGAGAGTCGCACGAAGAGTAGTTGCGCGCACCGTAGGCTGTAGAGGCGGCCCGCACCAGTCCACGGTAGCTGTTCTGGGAGTGTCCGGCACTTATGCCTTTCGATATTATTGTAGACTTGGTGTTGCGTCCCAAGTGTATCATCTTTGTGCCCGTGTCAGCTTCCTGATAGTTGTTTGTCACTGCCACGCTGTAGAACTCGGCTACGCTGTTGTCACCTCGCAATATACATGAGGGGTATTTCCATGTTATGGCACTACCCGTCTCCACCTGTGTCCATGACAGCTTGCTGCCCTCGCCACGCAGGTCGCCACGCTTTGTCACCAGGTTGAGCACTCCGCCGCGTCCGTTCTCGTCGCCAGGGTACCAGTTCTGCACGGTGCTGTATTTCACCTCTGCCCTGTCCATCACAACAATCTCTACTATGGCTGCATGCAGCTGGTTCTCGTCTCTCATCGGTGCCGTACATCCTTCCAGGTAGGACACGTAAGAGTCGTCGTCGGCCACTATCAGTGTGCGCTCAAACTGGCCTGTATTGCGGGCATTGATGCGAAAGTAGCTGCTCAGCTCCATAGGGCAGCGCACACCTTTGGGGATATAGACAAAAGAACCGTCGCTGAATACCGCAGAGTTCAACGCGGCATAGAAGTTGTCTTTATAGGGCACCACCGTTCCAAGATACTGGCGCACGAGGTCGCCGTGTTCCTTGATGGCCTCGCCTATGGAACAGAAGATGACGCCCTTCTCACGTAGTTTCTCCTTAAAGGTAGTCTTCACGCTTACCGAGTCCATGATGGCATCGACGGCGGTGTTGCCACTCAGTGCCAGACGTTCCTCCAGGGGGATGCCCAGCTTGTCGAACGTCTTTTCAAGTTCGGGGTCTATCCCTGCGGGTGTACCGCTGGGAACACTCTTCGCCGTAGGATCAGCATAATAGCTGATGGCCTGATAGTCAACTGGAGGCACGTGTACGTGGCCCCACTTAGGTTCTGTCTGCTCCTGCCAGTAGCGTAAGGCTTTCAGGCGGAACTCCAGCATCCATTCCGGCTCGCCCTTCTTTGCAGAGATGAGCCGTACCACATCCTCGTTAAGCCCTTTTTCAATTATCTCGGTATGCACGTCGGTGGTGAAACCGAACTCATACTTCTGCTCGGCTATTCGGCGTACCAGCTCGTTGTCTCCACCGGGCTGCTCTTCCTTCTTCTTCTCGTTTTCTTCCATTAGTGATTTGCACATAGCGGATGCAAAGGTACAAAAATTTCGATTAAATGAGAACAAAGGGAATGTATTTCTTTTGTCGAATGTGAGAAATTTATCTAATAAGCGAGCACAAAACAAAACATAAAAAACTTTTTTGTTTTATTGTAAAGCGGTAGTACCTTCGGCGACAGCCATAGTTACGGTTTTTTTCCACATATTTTTTTGGTTGTTAACATAAAAATTATTATCTTTGCGTCCAAAAAGTTCCAAAAGTATTTTTTACCACCCTAAACCACGAGTTATTACTACCACAGAAACAAATAGAAGAAAGATATGAAAAAGTACCAGTTTGTATTGGGTTTATTGGCTTCAGGCCTAACCCTGGTAACGTCGTGTGAGATAGACGATGCTACTTCACTGCTCACCGGAGGGCAGGAGGAGAAATACGCCATACAAGACAAGAACTCCGGCACGCTCTCTGTCAAGGAAGACTACAAGGACTATGTGGCCCTCTTCGAGTTTCAAGACGAGAGCCCTGAGGGTGTGGAGAGTATAGAGTTTACAGCCGACGGAACCTATCACATCAGCTTCGACTCAGATGTTGATGAGCGTGACTACAATGCCTCGCGCAGCAGCGACTTCTCGGTCGAAGTGGAAGGCCAAAAAGTTGTGGTGCCTATGCGGGCAGTCACTCGCAGCGACTATCCCCAACTGAGGTCTACGGGCACCTATACCCGTAAGGACGGTAAGTATGTGCTGATGGGCGACTACAACTGGGAGATGTCTGACGACGGCACGCTTGTCATTACCGAAAACGGCTCCACGCGCCGTTATCATGCAACACCTGTTGCCCGCCCGTCCATCAGTGCCCTCACCGACCGTCTCTGTCACACGTGGCTGCTGCAACGCGTGCTGCTCAAGTTGTACAATGACAACAAGCTGGTTATGACATACCATCTTACCGACGAGGAGGTAAGAGAATACTGTGTAGACACCTTTGTGTTTACTACCTTTGGCAAGTTCAAGCGTTATGCCAAGGGCGAGAACAACGGCAATGGCGACTGGGAATGGAAAGTAGAAAGCGACCAAAGCCTTACTTACTGGTTCCGCTATTTCAGCGACTCAAACCCCATGCCGGTGATAGGCACCAACGACTTGACGGTCTACTTCTCAAACAACCATTTGTACCTCACCGAATGGTGTCCCATGCTTGACGACAATGACATGAAGGACATGAAGGGTAATCCGCTTCACTTCAAGGCCCTTCTGTTGTACCAACTAGACGTGAAAGGTAATTGATAGTCTTCAGTTTGTAATTATTCCATGAGTATGATGAAAAGATATTTTACAATATGTCTGCTGCTTGTTTGCATTGGCACACCCACAATGGCGCAAGAAGACAGCACGAGAACAAACGCCGACGAGGTGAAGGCCTTGAGAGAAGAGATAGAGATGCTCAAGAAGAAGCAAGAGCAATCAGAACGAGCAGAAAAAAGGAGCGAGCGGCAGGAAAGTATGTGGCCCAAGTCGGCCCCATGGCTGATAACCTGCGGCAATCAGACGTTGGAAGACAAAAGCCTTGGTGTGAAATACAAGAGCGACCTGTCGTTCAGTTTCAGTACCAGGAAGACCTATGACCTGCACAAGAAGGCCATTGGCGGCATGCTGAAGTTTGGACTTGACCTTACCTGGCTCGACATCAACGTGACGCGCTACGAGAAAGGAAAGGGGCTGTCTATGGAATCGCTGTCCACTGACTTGCTTGGCAATGTGACCAGCGGCATGTTCAACAGCTTTGAAGACTATTTCAATGCCGCCGACAAGCAGGCCCTCTCTGGCAATTTGGATGATATGGACATCATAGACATAATGAACCGTATAGACGTGGGAAAATTTCAAGTGTCGGCAAACATTCTTGCCATTGGCCCCAACATAAGAGTGGCCCCCTTCTACCCCATTGGCTTGAAATGGCTCGACAAGATAAAGATAGGCGTCTACGCTCACTATGTGCCCACCTATTCAGCGCTTATCCTTACCGAAAAAGAATCCGACCCCGTGGTGTGCGGCGGCTACATGAGCTGCTGGCGCTTTGGTGCAAACCTAACAATAGGAAGGATTGGTATTGGAGTGGAGCATGAGATGGGCGACGGCACGCTGAAGAAATGGAACTTCAACAGCGACTCTGACGACAAGGTAAACGTCACTACCGACAAGGTTGACTATTCCATGTATGGCTCACGCCTTTATATCGGTGTGAAGTTCTGACGCTCTCCGTTGACCCGGGAACAATTATTCGAGGAGGGTATGTTGATGTCAACATACCCTCCTCTCTGTAGTTTATGGAAATCCCATTACCATGTTTATTAACTACGAATTGCACAAATTTGACGAATAACAATGTATCTCATTCGTTTAATTCGTGGTTGTCATCACTCACAGCTTCTGCTGCACCTCTATTTCCTGGAATGTCTCGATGATGTCACCCTGCTGGATGTCGTTGAAGTTGACCAGCGAGATGCCGCACTCGAAGTTGGTGGCCACCTCCTTCACGTCGTCCTTGAAACGCTTCAGGGCGTTGATGGCACCGGTGAAGACCACAATGCCGTCGCGTATGAGGCGAGCCTTGTCCGTGCGGTGCACCTTGCCCTCGGTAACC
>CAMYZK010000011.1 GCA_947303825.1 uncultured Prevotella sp.
GCATGTGCCAAGGCTGCATGGTACTGCCAGGAGCGCGGATATGCCATTGAGCGGCTGGCCATGCAATATTCGGTGAGCAACAGCCGTATAGCCAGCACCCTGTTCTCTTCGGCAAACCCGGTGAACGTGAAGCGCAACATACAGTGGGCTAATGAGGAACCAGACTGGCAGCTGGTGCAGGAAGTGAAAGACATCATAGGAGACCAGCAGCGAGTGACATGGGAAAACACATGACGATTATTGATGCGCACTCACACTTGTGGCTGAAGCAGGACACAAGGGTTGAAGGCAAGCGAATACTGTCGAAGAGAAATGGGCGAAGCATCTTTCTCGACGAGGAGGTACAGATGTTGCCGCCATTCATGGTAGACGGTGTAAACTCGGCAGAGGTGTTCCTGTCGAACATGGACTATGCTCAGGTGGGGGGAGCCGTTGTGGTGCAGGAGATAATAGACGGCAACCAGAACGACTACTTGACTACAGTGCAAGGACACTACCCCGACCGCTTCTTCTGTATGGGGATGGTGGAGTTCCGCTATGGGGCCGACTTCCTGGCAGAAGCCGAGATGGTGGCTGGAAGTAATCTGAAAGGTTTGGCCATACCTGGTCATAGACTTTTAAGTGTCCCTACATCAACAGATGAGCAACACTTTGAAACACTTCATCTTAACAGTGAGAAGATGATGCAACTGTTCAAGCTGTTGGAAGACAAGGGTCTTGTGCTCTCCATGTGTCTGGGTGATAATCTGGCTCAGATAGGTGAGATGAAGGAGGTGATAGAAGAGTGCCCCCGGCTGAAGGTTGCCATAGGGCACTTTGGCATGGTTACTACAGCGTCGTTCGAGCAGCAGGTCAAGCTGGCCTTGCATGGAGAGAACGTGAGAATAGAGGCAGGAGGCATAACCTGGCTGTTCAACAGTGAGTTCTATCCTTATCCCTCGGCAATCATGGCCATACGTCAGGCTGCCGACTGGGTGGGAATGGACAGGCTGATGTGGGGGTCGGACTATCCGCGTACCATCACAGCCATCACCTATAAGATGAGCTATGACTTTGTGACAAAGAGCAACGAACTGTCAGACGAAGAAAAAGCAATGTTCTTGGGGGCCAATGCCCAGCGTTTCTACGGTTTTGATGCTCTGCCTGACCTGCCTTATATTAAGAATATGTCGGAGTGACCCATAGATAAACTCACAAAACTGAAATTGAGAGAATGTGAGAATGAGAAAATGAGAAATTGAGAAGGACTTAAAGAACTCAAAACTCAAAAACAAAAGATCTCACAAACTCATATAATATCCATAATAATGAGCAACAAATCATTGATTAAGAAAGACGGCATAAGCTACCTTGTGCCATTTATTCTCGTTACGTTCTGCTTTGCCTTGTGGGGATTTGCCAACGACATCACCAACCCCATGGTGAAGGCTTTCTCGAAGATCTTTAGAATGGGTGTCACTGAGGGCGCCCTTGTTCAGGTGGCTTTCTATGGCGGATATTTCGCCATGGCTTTTCCTGCTGCCATCTTCATACGTAAATACAGCTACAAGTCGGGAGTCTTGGTGGGCTTGGGACTCTATGCCACCGGTGCCCTGATGTTCCTTCCAGCCAAGGCTGTAGGCGTCTATGGCTGTTTCCTGCTGGCATATTTCATTATGACCTGCGGCCTGTCGTTCCTAGAGACATCGTGCAACCCTTATATACTGACGATGGGACCTGATGACACTGCCACACGCCGTCTCAACATGGCTCAGTGCTTCAACCCCTGCGGGTCTATCATTGGCATGCTCGTGGCAAAGAACTTCATTCAGGCAAAGCTCAACGCTGCTAGCAGTGAGGAGCGTGCCTTGCTAGGCGATGCTGAGTTTGAGGCCATGAAAGACCAGGACTTGAGCGTACTGATATCGCCTTACCTCATCATAGGCTTCGTCATCGTGGCAATGTTCCTTGTCATCTTCTTTACCAAGATGCCTAGAAACGGTGATGGCAATCGCACCATCAACTTCTTGCCTACCCTGAAGCGCATCTTTTCACTAAAATATTACCGTGAGGGTGTCATTGCACAGTTCTTCTATGTCGGAGCACAGATTATGTGCTGGACATTTATCATACACTATGGAACGAGGGTGTTTATGTCGGAGGGAATGAGTGAGCAGGACGCAGAGGTGCTGTCGCAGAAGTTCAACATCTATGCCATGGTGTTCTTCATCTGCTCACGCTTCCTGGCAACTTATCTTATGAAGTGGCTTAAGCCTGCCAAGTTGCTTGCTATCTTCGGCGTGCTTGCCATGCTCTTTACGCTAGGAGTGATACTGTTGCAGAACCGCATGGGGGTATATTGCCTGGTGTGTGTGAGCGGCTGCATGTCACTCATGTTCCCCACCATCTATGGCATAGCTCTTGACGGACTTGGCGATGACGCCAAGTTTGGTGCTGCAGGTCTTATCATGGCTATCCTGGGCGGCTCGGTGCTGCCTCCGTTGCAGGCCATGATAATAGGCGATGCAAAGGTGGGTGGAGCCATGCCCGAGATAATGGGTATTCCATCGGTCAATTTCTCGTTCATCCTGCCATTTATCTGTTTCCTTGTAGTCTCTCTCTATGGCTACAGGATGTACAAGGTACGTCAGCAGGCAGTTAAATAGAACAATTCAATTTATTAAATGACAAATATGAAAGCAATACAAATAACACACAGCCAAGAGCTGAACATCATTGACATCGAGAAGCCTCAGGCACCCGGTCAGGGAGAGGTGCTGTTGCACCTGCGCTACGTGGGCTTCTGCGGTTCAGACATCAACACATTCAAGGGGCGCAACGGCATGGCCCTCAATCCCGTAATCCCTGGCCACGAAGTGGGGGCTGTTATTGAGGAAGTTGGAACTGGCGTACCAGAAAACCTGAAAGTTGGTATGACGGTCACCGTCAACCCCTACACCAACTGCGGACATTGTGCTTCTTGCCGCAACGGACGGGTGAACGCTTGCCAGCACAACGAGACCCTGGGTGTACAGCGCGACGGTGCCATGCGCGAGTATATAGTGCTACCTTGGCAGAAGATTATTCCTTCAGGGTGTATCGCACCCCGTGAGAGTGCCTTGATAGAACCCATGTCGGTAGGCTTCCATGCCGTAGACCGTGCACAGGTCACCGACAGCGACGTGGTGATGGTCATTGGCTGCGGTATGGTGGGTATGGGAGCAATAGTAAGAGCTGCACTGCGTGGAGCGACTGTCATTGCTGCCGATATAGACGACGAAAAGCTCGCCTTGGCAAAGACGATGGGAGCTGCATGTGCCGTAAATACCCGTTCAGAAGACGTGCATGCCCGGCTGCAGGAGCTTACCGGTGGCTTCGGCCCTGATGTGGTAATTGAGGCTGTAGGAAGTGTACCCACCTATCAGATGGCTGTTAACGAGGTGGCTTTTACTGGCCGTGTGGCATGCATAGGCTATGCCAAGACCGACGTGGAGCTGCCCACAAAGCTCTTCGTACAGAAAGAGCTCGACATACGCGGCTCTCGCAATGCCACGCCCCAGGACTTCCGTGCCGTGATACGCTATATGGAGCGCGGACAGTGTCCCACGGAGTCGCTCATTACCAGAGTGGTGAAACCCGAAGAGGCTCTTGAGACCATGAAGTGGTGGAGCCAGAATCCCGGACGTGTGTTCCGCATTCTTGTAGAATTCTGATGGGACTATGGAAGGATATGTTCAGGCCATCTCTGATGGCAAGATAAAACGCTACGTACAGTTCCTGGAAATCAGTGACGACCCCGAGCTGGTGGCCCAGTACCGAAAGTGGCATAGCGAGGAGTATAGCTGGAAGGAGATACGCGACGGCATCAGACAGGTGGGAATACTTGAGATGGAGATATACATTCTGAGTAGCCGTCTCGTGATGATTGTCGATACTCCTGCCGACTTCCAGTGGAAAGAAGCTATGGACCGTTTGGCTACACTGCCTAGACAGGCAGAGTGGGAGGCTTTTGTGGCTCGCTTTCAGGGGTGTAGTGCTGATGCGCGAAGCGATGAGAAATGGCAGCCTATGGAACGTATGTTCAGACTGTATTGATTAATGTATATGAAGAAGAATGAACTGAAGGCTGCCCTCTTCGACCTCGACGGAGTGGTCTTTGACACAGAGCCTCAGTACACTGTGTTCTGGGGAAACCAGTGCCGCCTCTACCATCCAGAGCACCCGGGGCTGGAGCTAGAGATAAAAGGCTCCACGCTCGACCAGATTTTCGACCTGGCATGGACGGGCGAACTGGAGGCAGAACGAGAGAAGGTGGTGGAGAGACTCAATGCTTTTGAAGAGCAGATGACACTCGACTATGTTCCTGGCTTTGTGAACTTCATTGCCAGCCTGCGTAGCGATGGCCTCAAGACGGCTGTTGTGACCAGTTCCAACAGGCAGAAAATGGAGAATGTCTACCGTAAGCATCCTGAGTTCAAGAGCTATTTTGATGCCGTACTCACCAGTGAGGACTTTGCAGAGAGCAAGCCCTCGCCCGACTGCTATCTGCGTGCTGCTGCCCGCTTCGGTGCATCACCGGGAGAGTGTGTGGTCTTTGAAGACAGCATCAACGGCCTCCGCTCTGCCCGTGCCGCCAACATGAGGGTGGTAGGACTGCTCACAACCAATACACGTGAGGCTGTAAGTCCCCTTAGCGACTGTCAGATAGAGAATTATCTAGGGTTTAGTTTAGCCGCACAACTTAAAAACTTATAGACTCATAAACTCATATACTCACAAACTCACAAACTCACAAAACTTATAACCTCAATGGCAGGATATTTAGTAAGCGACGAGCGTAAGGTGACCACTCGCCGCTTTATAGAAATGAAGCAGAAAGGAGAGAAAATCTCCATGCTCACCTCATACGATTTCACAACAGCCGGCATAGTAGATCGCGCCGGCATCGATGGCATACTCATAGGTGACTCGGCATCTAACGTCATGGTAGGAAACTCCACGACGCTGCCCATGACCGTTGACCAGATGATATACCATGCCCGTGCTGTGGTAAACGGTGTAAAACGCGCACTGGTGGTATGCGACATGCCCTTCGGTTCCTATCAGACTGGCGAGCACGACGGTGTGGCAAACGCTATACGTATAATGAAAGAAAGCGGGTGCGATGCACTGAAGCTTGAGGGTGGGGTAGAAATACTTCCCACTGTGAAACGCATTCTCGATGCTGGAATACCGGTAATGGGCCACCTGGGGCTTACACCACAGTCTATCAACAAGTTTGGTACATACGCAGTAAGAGCCAAGGAAGAGAAAGAAGCCGCCAAGCTGCTGAGCGATGCCAAGGCACTGGCCGAGGCAGGATGCTTTGCCGTCGTGCTGGAGAAAGTACCTGCTGCCCTCGCCCAGCAGGTTACACAGGCCATCGATGTACCCACAATAGGAATAGGAGCTGGGCCGCAATGTGACGGACAGATACTTGTCGTGGCCGACATGCTCGGACTTACACAGGGCTTCTCACCTAGATTCCTTCGTAGATATGCCGATCTGGCTACGGTTATGACCGATGCCATAGGGCAGTATGTTGCCGACGTGAAGAACTCCGACTTCCCCAATGAGAAAGAAAGTTATTGAGCATGGACAGGATAGGACGATATGAGTTCATGGCGGAACCGTTCCACTGCGACTTCAGTGGAAGGCTGTTCATGGGGCATCTAGGCAACCACATGCTCAATGCTGCAGATTTTCATTCCACAGAACGGGGATTCGGAATGAAGAGGCTTATGCAGATGCAGCGATCGTGGGTGCTATCCAGGCTTGCCATAGAGGTTGTCGACATGCCTCAGCAGTATGAGCACTTCCAAGTTGATACATGGGTGGAGAGTGCCATGCGCTTCTTCACAAGCCGAAACTTTGCTGTTTTGGGGAGTGACGGACATGTATATGGCTACGGGCGAAGCATCTGGGCCATGATCGATACAGACACTCGCCAGCCTACAGACATCCTTGCCATTGACAATGGTGCCATCAGCGAATGGATTGTTGCCGACAGAGACTGCCCCATACAGAAGGGAGGCCGGGTGAGAATGAAGGGAGAGGCTGCGCCCATACGCACCATCGACACCTATTATAACGACGTTGACATTAATGGACACATAAACTCGGTGAAATATATTGAGCACGTACTCGACCTCTGGCCGCTGTCGTGGTACAAGTCACACCGCATTCAACGGCTGGAGATTGCTTATGTGGCAGAGGCTCATGCAGGAGAAAGACTGACATTCTACAAGGAAGATACTGACGACGGCACTGCAAACATACGCATTAGCAAAGATGGTGACGTTGAGGTGGCACGGGTCTGCGTAAGATTCAAATAAACAATAAGTTACTCAAATAGATTATTATGAAAAGACAACTTTTATTAGCTTTTGCCTTGCTGATAGCAGTGGTTACAAAGGCTCAGATAGCCTACTCCGTGAATGGCGATGCATCGCCTGAGGCAGGAAAAGTATATTTGGTAGATGTGTCAAACCGTTTTGGCGTCATCGACAGCACCACAGTTTCTAAATCCGGACAGTTCAGCATGACAGGTACACAGCAGCAGAATACCGTGCTTGGTCTGGCTACCCCCGATTATGTCATGCTGTTCATCAACGACGGTACGCCTATAGAGGCACACCTGGCAACAATGGAGCTGAAAGGCTCACCTCAGAACAATAAACTCAATGCATACGACCGTGAACTGACCCCCATTGACAAGGATATGGAGAGCACTTTGGCCAAACTGCGAAGTAATGAATATCCAGACGAACTAAAGGACTCGTTGGCTGCCATATATCTCCAGCTGGTACATAAGAAGGAAATGCGCATGATGGAAATTATTCGTGAGAACAATGATAACCTTGTGCCAGTGGCGTTTGTTGGGGAGTTGGCATACAGCATGGACTATGAACAGCTTAAAGAGGTGTGCAACCCATCTAATGCCTACTACAACCACCCGGCCATGACCCTGCCAAAACGTCTGTTGGAAAACATGGCCAAGCGAGCTCCCGGCACCCTCTTCAAGGACATGACCATACCAGACATTGACGGCAACTCTCGCAAGTTGAGTGAGTGGATTGGTAAAGGTCAATATGTCATGGTCGACTTCTGGGCCTCTTGGTGCGGACCATGCAGGCAGGAGATGCCCAATGTGGTGGCTAACTATGAAAAGTATCATTCCAAGGGATTTGAAATCGTAGGCATATCTTTCGATCAGAAGGCTGACCCATGGAAGAAATCTGTTGAGCAAATGAAAATGAAGTGGCCACAGCTTAGTGACTTGGGGGGATGGCAGTCGGCAGCATCAGGTGTTTATGGTATCAGTTCCATACCTGCAAGTATTCTCTTTGACCCTCAGGGAAAAATAATTGCCATAGACTTGCGTGGTGAAAAACTGGGGCAGAAGCTTGCTGAGATATACGGATTTTGAAAGCCGAAGATATAGTTTTGCATTCAAAAATTAATAGTTAAATTTGCAACCATCGAATTAATAATGTTTATATGGCAACAGTTGACGATAAGAAAGTAATCTTTTCTATGGTTGGGGTGAGCAAAACCATCCAGCAAAACCAGAAGCAAGTGCTCAAAAACATCTACCTCAGTTTTTTCTATGGTGCAAAGATTGGTATCATCGGCCTTAACGGAGCCGGCAAGTCTACGTTGATGAAGATTATTGCCGGTCTGGATCAGCAGTATCAAGGCAATGTGGTATGGGCACCGGGCTATACTGTGGGCTATCTGCCGCAGGATCCTCCACTCAATGAAGGAAAAACGGTAAAAGAGAACGTGATGGAGGGCGTGCAGCATGTCTATGATGCCCTAGCCGAGTATGACGACAATAATGTGAAATTCGGATTGCCCGAATACTACGAAGACTCAGACAAGATGGACAAGCTGATGGCTCGCCAGTCTGAGCTACAGGATATTATTGACTCTACTGATGCCTGGAACATGGACTCGAAACTCGACCGCGCTATGGCAGCCCTGCGCTGTCCGCCTGGTGACTGGCCTGTGACGAATCTCTCTGGTGGAGAACGCCGACGGGTGGCACTGTGCCGTCTGTTGCTGCAGAAACCAGACGTGCTGTTGCTTGATGAGCCTACGAACCATCTGGATGCAGAGTCAATAGACTGGCTGGAACAGCACTTACAGCAGTATGAGGGAACGGTGATTGCCGTGACCCACGACCGCTACTTTCTTGACGATGTTGCCGAGTGGATTCTGGAGCTAGACCGTGGTGAGGGC
The DNA here is from genome assembly GCA_947303825.1 of uncultured Prevotella sp. Taxonomy (GTDB): domain Bacteria; phylum Bacteroidota; class Bacteroidia; order Bacteroidales; family Bacteroidaceae; genus Prevotella. The sequence continues at coordinate 8,263 of CAMYZK010000011.1, forward strand.
ATTCCCTGGAAAGGCAACTACTCCAGTTGGCTGGAACAGAAAAGCCAGCGACTGGCCCAGGAAGAGAAACAGGCATCCAAGCGCCGCAAGACGCTGGAGCGCGAGCTGGAGTGGGTGCGTATGGCTCCTAAAGCCCGTCATGCTAAGGGTAAGGCTCGTCTGAATAGTTATGAGCTGATGCTCAATGAGGAACAGAAACAGAAGGAGGAGAAACTGGAGATTTTCATCCCCAATGGACCGCGTCTAGGCAACAAGGTTATTGAAGCAGAGCATGTTGCAAAATCATTTGCCGATAAGATATTGTTTACCGATCTCAACTTCACCCTGCCCCCCAACGGCATAGTAGGTGTCATAGGCCCTAACGGAGCGGGCAAGACTACGCTCTTCCGCCTAATCATGGGTCTGGAGCAGCCTGATGCAGGCTCTTTCAGTGTGGGTGAGACTGTAAAGCTGGCTTACGTTGACCAGCAGCATAAGGACATAGACCCAGTAAAGACCGTCTATCAGGTTGTTAGTCAGGGAAACGAAACGCTGCGTATGGGGGGACGTGATTTGAATGCACGTGCATATCTGAGCCGTTTTAATTTCAGCGGTGTTGACCAGGAGAAGAAATGCGGGGTTTTGAGCGGTGGTGAGCGCAACCGCTTGCAACTGGCTCTCGCATTGAAGCAGGAGGGGAATGTACTGCTGCTTGACGAGCCTACTAATGACATAGATGTCAACACGTTGCGCGCACTGGAGGAAGGCTTGGAGGCTTTTGCGGGATGCGCTGTGGTGATAAGTCACGACCGCTGGTTCCTAGACCGTATCTGCACACATATATTGGCATTTGAGGGTGATGGTAATGTGTTCTATTTTGAAGGAAACTACTCAGAGTATGAGGCAAACAAAGCACAACGTCTAGGGTTGGAAGAACCCAAGCGACAGCGTTACCGCAAGTTGATGGAGTGAAATAAAGAGAATAGAAAATGATAGCATTCCCACAGGCAAAGATAAACTTAGGCCTGAACATTGTTGAGAGGCGTACAGACGGCTACCACAACCTTGAGACCGTGTTCTTCCCCGTTCCGTTTTATGATGCATTGGAAGTTACTGACATGCATCCGGATTTCCCTTCTGCCTACGACTGTGACTTGAAGGTGACAGGTATCAGTGTGGAAGGAGATGAGCAGAGCAACCTTGTGGTTAAAGCATACAACATGCTGAAAGCCGAATTCCCTCAGATAGGGCGCGTTCATGCCCACCTGCACAAAGCCATTCCTACTCAGGCAGGTATGGGAGGAGGCAGCAGCGACTGCGCTGCTATGCTTAAGATACTTAATGATAGGTTTCAGCTAGGGTTGGACGAGACACAGCTTATAGACCGTGCGTCTCGGCTTGGTGCTGATTGTCCGTTCTTTGTCATTGGACAACCAGCATACGCTGAAGGAATAGGGGAGAAGCTGACTCCTATCAGTCTGAATCTTGATGGATGGTACTTGGCTGTGGTGCGCCCCAACGTGCCTGTGTCGACAAAAGAGGCTTTTGCGCTAGTTACACCAGAGAAACCTCGTCATAACTGTCGCGACATAGTGGAGTTGCCAGTAGAAAGGTGGCGTGAACTGTTGTATAACGACTTCGAGCAGAGTGTCTTTGCACAGCATGCAGAGATAGCATCGGTGAAGCAGAAACTGTATGATATGGGAGCCGTATATAGTGCGATGAGCGGTAGTGGCAGTGCAGTCTTCGCACTCTTCAGACAGCCGGTGTCGGTAGACGATGAGTTCGGTTGCATGTATGCAAAGATTGTTAAGTTGTGATTTTTTTTGATGAATTCTTGTTTGAACGCGTTTTTTTTCATATCTTTGCATTTGAAAAAGTATCTATAATAAACTATTAATATATGAAGAAGACAATTATTGTAGCCATCGCTTTCGTATCGTTTATGATGGCTCAGAATGCAAGTGCTCAGACAGTAGTCAGTGAACAAGATGCCTCTGGCATGACAGCCAAGGAGCTTGGTAAGGCTTCAAAAGCTAAGGCCAAGGAAGAGAAGCTCGCTAAGCAGATTGTAAAGGCAGAAGCTGCTGTTCCCAAGGCAGAAAAGAGATTTCAGAAGATGAAAGACAAGGCAGACAAGGCTCAAAAGGCGTATGAGAAGGCTGGAAAGGATTTAGAGAAGGCCAAGAAAAAGCTGGAGGGACTTAAGGACGATGCCAATGACCTGATGAAAAAATAAGGTTGTTGAAAATGAAGAATTATCAACATCACATTTTTTCTCCATACAGGGTGTGTCCTCTTGGTGCCCATGTTGACCATCAGCATGGCCTGGTTACAGGTTTTGCTATAAACAAGGGTGTAGACCTGTGGTTTGACGTTAACAGTGACGGACATGTACATCTGGAGTCTCTTTCTTTTGAAGGCGTTGTAGACTTTGATCTTGATAAGCCGTCCCAAGTGAGAGAGCGCCACTGGGGAGACTATGCCCGTGGAGCCAAGTATGCCCTGAAAAAGAGATTTGAGCTGAAGAAAGGTATAACGGGTGTCATAAAGGGCTCATTACCTGTAGGTGGACTTAGCTCTAGTGCTGCCGTCTTGATAGCATACGTCATGGCTTTTGCCAAAGCCAACGATATTACGCTCCAACCCTTTGAAGTCGTTAAGATTGCATCGGAGGCAGAGCGTGAATACATAGGTCTTAATAATGGTCTTCTCGACCAGGCCTGCATAGCACTGGGCAAGAAAGACGGCCTTCTGTTTCTGGACTGTGATTCGGACGAGTGGCGCATTATAAAGCGCAATCCCGATATGCCAGATTTTGAGATAGGTATCTTCTTCTCAGGGCTTACTCGTTCACTTGTTAATTCTGATTATAATCTTAGAGTTTATGAATGCAAGACAGCAGCTTGGAACATGTTGGCTTATACAGAACAGCCCTTGAAGACATTTGACAAGACTTTCTTGCGTGACATTCCTAAGACTACTTTTGAAAAGACCAGAATAGCTATGCCTGCCAGGTTTGCACGCAGAGCGGAGCATTTCTATTCTGAGTACCGCAGAGTGCGTCAGGGCGTGACGGCATGGGAGACAGGAAATCTAAAGCTCTTCGGACAGCTCTCGTTCAACAGCTGTGAATCGAGTATACACAATTATGAGTGCGGCAGTCCGGAGCTCATTGCTATCTATGAGATAATGCGCCAGCAGCCGGGAGTATATGGTGGTAGATTCTCTGGAGCAGGATTTAAGGGAGCTTGTATAGCTCTTGTAGATCCAGCACACAAGGAAGATATAGAAAAGAATCTCACCGAGCATTATCTTAACAAGTTCCCTGAGTATGAAAAGTCATTCCAAGTGTTCTGGGTGAAGCCTGACGACGGGGCAAGATTCGTAACAACAGATTGATTATACATTGATATTTTAATGAAGAATATTGTTATAGCGGCTGGATATGCAACCAGGTTGGGCGAACTGACCAGGAATTATCCCAAGCCTCTGCTTAAGATAGGAGAGAACACCATACTTGGGAGGATGCTCGACGATATTGACACAATTAGCGACATAGACGAGCATATTATAATAACAAACCATAAGTTTGCCAGCTTCTTTGAGGAATGGAAAAATGAGCAGCATTATACAAAGCCCATAACCATTGTTGATGATAAAACAGAGACCAATGAAACACGATTGGGCGCTGTTTGCGATTTGTTGTATGCCATGGACAAGCTGGTCATTGACGATGACATGCTGGTTGTAGCTGCAGACAACCTGTTGTTCTTCTCGTTCAGAGAGTTTGTGGAATTTGCAAAGGCAAAAGGAACGAGCTGTATAATGTGCCATGAGCAACCGTCGATAGAAAAATTGCAGCGTACAGGCGTGGTGGAAGTAGACGGGCAAATGAAAGTGCTGGGAATGGAGGAGAAACCTCTTGAGCCTAAGAGCCATTGGGCCGTACCTCCATTCTATATCTATTTGAGGAAAGATCTGCAACTGGTGCGCGGTTCGGTAGATAACGGATGCGGAAAGGACGCCCCAGGCAATCTGGCCCATTTTATGGTAGATCATACCACTATGCATGCTTGGCCTATGAGTGCTGGCAGGTTCGATATAGGCAGTTTAGACACTTATTATGAGGCTTGCGAACTAGCTAAAGCAGGCAAAATATAGTTTTGATAATATGGAAAGAATAAATCTGAGCGGAAAGACAATCTTTGTCACGGGAGCAGCAGGCTTCATTGGTTCTAACCTTGTGAAGCGACTCTTCAAAGATGTGAAAAATGCCACTATTATCGGCATTGACAATATGAATGACTACTACGATGTTGCTCTGAAAGAGTTTCGTCTTAACGATCTTGGTAATGGTGTTCCCGAAGATACCAGATGGATTTTCGTCAAGGGAGATATAGCAGACAAGTGTACCATAGACGGAATCTTTGAGGAATATAAGCCCCAGGTTGTCGTAAACCTGGCTGCGCAGGCTGGTGTGAGGTATTCGATAACGAATCCCGATGCATACATTCAGAGCAATTTGATAGGCTTTTATAACATTTTGGAAGCTTGTCGCCATTGGCCTGTTGAGCATCTGGTGTATGCCTCGTCATCAAGTGTGTACGGTTCAAACAAGAAAGTGCCGTATTCTACTGATGACAAGGTCGACAACCCCGTTTCGCTATATGCTGCAACCAAGAAGAGCAACGAACTTATGGCTCACGCCTATTCCAAGCTTTATAACATCCCTTCTACAGGTCTTAGATTCTTCACTGTATATGGTCCTGCCGGACGACCGGATATGGCTTATTTCGGCTTTACCAACAAATTGAGGAAGGGTGAGACCATACAGATATTCAACTATGGAAACTGCATGCGTGACTTTACGTATGTGGACGATATTGTTGAGGGTGTAGTGCGCATAATGCAAGGAGCGCCTGAGAAGAAAAATGGTGAGGACGGACTGCCACTGCCTCCTTATGCCGTATATAATATTGGTAATAACCAGCCGGAAAACCTCCTGAACTTTGTAGACATTCTTCAGCAGGAACTTATCCGTGCAGAGGTCTTGCCTGCCGACTATGACTTTGAGGCACACAAGAAGCTAGTCCCCATGCAGCCAGGTGACGTTCCCACGACATACGCAGATACGTCGGCCTTAGAGCGCGACTATGGCTTCAAGCCATCTACGTCACTACGCGAGGGACTTAGGGCATTCGCTCAATGGTATAAGCAGTTCTATGGCTAAAGCATGTCTTGGGTTATACATTTTGTGAAGAAAAAAGCAAAATAAAACAAAAACAGGGTTAAAAGTTTGGAAGTTTAGGAAAAACTTTGTACCTTTGCACCCTTAAAAATTCTATTATTTATAATAAACAACAATTTTAACAACAATGAAAAAAGGTATTCATCCTGAAAACTATCGCCCCGTCGTGTTCCGTGACATGTCCAACGGCGATATGTTCCTTACGAAGTCTACAGCAAAGACAAACGACACAGTGGAATTCGAAGGCGAGACTTACCCAGTGGTAAAAGTAGAAATTTCAAGCACCTCTCACCCGTTCTACACAGGTAAGAGCAAGCTCGTTGACACGGCTGGTCGTGTTGACAAGTTCATGAGCCGCTATGGTAAGGCTGCCAAGAAATAAGATATTTTTACAGCTTATGAAAAACAAAGGTGCGTACAAGGTAGTTGCATATGCCTTGTGTGCACCTTTCCTTTTATTGTCTTGCCATGACACCGAAGACGATGACTGGAATGGTGGTTCATCGGCTGTAGTAAATGTAAACAAGAACGACACAAGCAATGAGCCTGCTCTTCAGCGCCTTGAGTTTCCCAGGGTAAAAGGTGGTAGCAGCATTGTTATTATCCATTCTACAAATGACAGATATGGCATCAACTACAGTGTTGAATGGGATACCGAGAAGAAATCCCAGCGCTGGACTGCCTATCAGATGACGCGTAACTATCAAGGTGGAGCTGGATACTACGGTGTTTTTGAAGAAGATCCAGACCTGCCTGAGGCTTTCAGGGTGAGCGATTCTCAGAAATACTATTCAGGCTCTGGCTTTACACGTGGACATATCTGCCCTTCTGCCGACAGGCAATATTCGAAAGAGGCCAATCGCCAGACGTTCTACTATACCAACATGCAGCCTCAGTATTATAACTTTAATGCTGGCAAAGACTACACAAGTCCTTGGGTGAGACTTGAGAATCAGGTGCGCACATGGGCTAAAGGAGCGAATACTGACACGTTGTATGTCGTAAAAGGAGGAACAATAGAAGATAATCAGCTGTTGAAGAAGATAAATGGAGAACTGCGTGTTCCCAGATACTTCTTTGTTGCATTGTTGATGAAGAACAATCAGGGGTTTAAGGCCATTGGGTTCTGGTTGGAACATGACAACAGCGAACATACTGGATTTGAACCGCTGGCCAACTACGCAGTGAACATACGAGAGCTGGAGAGACTGACTGGCATCGACTTCTTTTGTAACCTGCCTGACGAGACCGAGAATCACGTGGAAACACTGCCCGTCGATAATCTGAAAAAAGCGTGGGGGCTGTAGATAAAAAGACATACATTAATAACTCAACACCAATAAAAACAAAACTCTGAGAACTGTTTATGATTTCACTGTCAAAGACAGAAAAGGAAAGGACGTGTCGTTGAAAGAATATGCCAACGAGGTCCTGCTTATTGTAAATACTGCTACTAAGTGTGGATTTACACCACAATATGAGGAGCTTGAGAAACTCTACGAGAAATATCATTCCGATGGTTTCGTAGTACTCGACTTTCCCTGCAACCAGTTCGGACAGCAGGCTCCAGGCACCGATGAGTCTATCCATGAATTCTGCAAGGTAAACTTCGGTACTGAGTTTCCACGTTTTAAGAAGGTAAAGGTGGTAGGCCCCGATGCCGACCCTCTTTTCAAATACCTGCAAGAGCAGAAAGGATTTGCCGGGTGGGACATGAATCATCCCATAGCCCATATACTTGACGACATGCTTTCCAAGGAAGATCCACAGTATAAGGAGAAACCTGACATAAAGTGGAACTTTACAAAATTCCTCGTTGACAAGCGCGGCATCGTTGTGGCACGCTTTGAGCCAACTGAAAGCATTGAAAACATTTCTGCTCAGATAGAAAAACTCCTGCATGTATAATTGTTATGGCAAAGACCAAATGCTTGATTATTGGCAGCGGACCAGCCGGGTATACCGCTGCCATTTATGCTAGTCGTGCTAACCTGCAGCCTATAGAGTACTGTGGACTACAACCTGGCGGTCAGCTTACGCAAACCACAGAAGTAGAGAACTTTCCCGGCTACCCTGAGGGAGTGGACGGAAACCAGATGATGCTTGACTTGCGTACTCAGGCAGAGCGCTTTGGTACCGACATACGCGATGGGGAGATAGTAGAGGCAGACTTCTCACAGCGCCCGTATCATCTTAAAGACGATGCTGGCAACGAGATAGAGGCTGAGACCGTTATCATTGCTACTGGGGCTTCTGCCAAATATCTTGGACTGCCCGACGAACAGAAGTACAACGGACAGGGTGTGTCGGCGTGTGCCACTTGCGACGGATTCTTCTATCGCAAGAAGACTGTTGCCGTAGTAGGTGGAGGTGACACTGCTTGCGAAGATGCCCTATACTTGAGCGGGTTGTGCAAGAAAGTATACCTTATAGTAAGAAAGCCTTTCTTGCGTGCATCAAAAGTTATGCAGCAACGCGTCATGGAGCGCGAAAACATTGAAATACTGTTTGAGCATAACACCGTAGGCCTTTTCGGTGATAACGGTGTGGAAGGTGCACATCTGGTTAAGCGTCGTGGAGAGCCTGACGAATCAATGGTAGATATTGCCATCGATGGATTCTTCCTAGCTATAGGTCATAAGCCAAACACTGCCATTTTCAGTAAATGGCTTGAAACCGACGAGACGGGGTATCTTAAGAAAATTGACGGTACCCCCCGGACCAAGCTTCCTGGTGTCTTCGTTGCTGGCGATTGTGCCGACCCTGTATATCGTCAGGCCATTACAGCAGCGGGCACTGGTTGTCAGGCTGCTATTGAGGCCGAGCGTTTCTTGCTGAATCAATAAAAGAGAGTATATAATATACTTAATATTTTTTACATTAACGATATGAAACTCAAAGACATACTAGTCGAAGGCTATAATGCTGCAGAATGGGAGGAAAAAGGTTATGAACTGCCTAAGTTTGACATTCAGGCCGTACGCGAGAAGACCTATAGCAATCCCACTTGGGTGCATTTTGGCGGTGGCAATATCTTCAGGGCTTTTCCTGCAGCTATACTTAACGATGCTCTCAACACCGGACGCTATGACCGTGGCGTTATTGTGGCGGAGACATTTGACTTTGAAGTAATAGAGAAGGCATACACCCCTTACGACAACCTGTCGCTGCTCGTCAGCCTGCAGTCGTCGGGAACCATAGAAAAGAAAGTCATTGCCAGTATTACAGAGGCACTGAAGGCCGACCCGCAGTTTGCCGACTGGCAACGCTTGAAGGAGATTTTCCGTGCTCCGTCGCTCCAGATGATTTCCTTCACCATTACCGAGAAAGGCTACAGCTACAATGAGGCAGACTTATCGCGCGGTCTTAGTTCGATGTTTGCAATGGGTAAGGTGTGCGCACTGCTGCTGGAGAGATACAAGGCTGGTCAACTGCCACTCACCGTACAGTCTATGGACAACTGCTCACATAATGGCGACAAAGTAAAGGCTGGAGTCTTTGCCTACGCTGAGCGTTGGGCCGCCGACGGACTGGTGCCTGCTGCCTTTGTCGATTATCTTAAAGATGAGACAAAGATAACCTTCCCCTGGTCTATGATTGACAAGATTACTCCTCGTCCACACGAGAAGGTGAAGGAGCTGCTGGCCATGGATGGTTTTGAAGACAATAATTATATTGAGACAGAGAAACACACCTTTACAGCTCCCTTTGTCAATGCAGAAGAGGTGCAGTATCTCGTTATTGAAGACAATTATACCAACGGACGCCCTCCACTTGACCTGGGTGGTGCAGTCTATACATCACGTGACACCGTAGACAAGGTAGAGACAATGAAGGTTACTACTTGTCTCAATCCACTGCACACTGCTATGAGCATCTACGGATGCTTGCTGGGTTATACCCTTATCTCTGCAGAGATGGCCGATGAAGACCTGCGTCCTTTCATACAGAAGATAGGCTACATGGAGGCCATGCCCGTTGTCGTAGATCCCGGTGTGCTCAATCCATACGAGTTTATTGGGGCTGTCATAAACCGCCGACTGCCCAATCCCTTCATGCCCGATGCTCCACAGCGCATAGCTATGGACACCAGCCAGAAACTGCCCATACGCTTCGGCGAGACTATAAAGAAATATCTGGCTCGTGGCCTCGACAAGTCAAACCTGGTGCTCATCCCGCTTACTTTGGCTGGCTATGCCCGTTATCTCAAGGGAATTAAGGATGACGGAACACCGTTTGAGCCATCTCCTGACCCAATGCTGGAAGAGTTGCAGGCTATAGTGGCTCCTCTTGAGCTGGGTAAGGCCAATCAGGACTACTCTTGCCTGCGTCAGCTTTATTCGCGTAAGGATGTCTTCGGCCTCGACCTCTATGAAGCAGGCCTTGGCGAGCAGATAGAGGGCATGGTGCGTGAACTCTTTGCAGGAGAGGGGGCTGTGCGTGCCACGCTTCACAAGTATGTTGTTTTACGATAACGAATGGAGATAAGCGAGCTACATACCATCTACGGCAAATCGCCGCAAGTAAAGGCTCTAAGAAGAAAAATAAGTGACGACAGCAAGAAGCAGATTTTCCTTAAAGGATTGTCTGCCTCTGCTGTTTCTGTGGTTTTTACCGCTCTCGATACTCCACGTGTGATGCTTTTTGTACTTCAGGACGTGGACGCGGCAGGCTACTTATATCATGACTTTATTCAGCAGCAGGGTGATAGCCAGGTGCTCTTCTTTCCTTCAAGCTATAAGAGGGCCATCAAGTACGGACAGAAAGACCCTGCCAACGAGATACTTCGCACAGAAGTACTGACAAGACTGAAGGCCCTCCACCCATCTTCATCTACACCTCATCTCTACATTGTTACCTATCCCCAGGCACTGGCCGAGATGGTGGTGACACGCAAACAGCTTGACACACAGATGCTCTCACTGCAGCAGGGGCAGACCATAGAGACCGGCAAGGTTCTTAGTGAGTTGCGCTCTCTGGGATTCAATGAGGTTGACTACGTCTACGAGCCAGGACAGTTTGCCCTGCGTGGCAGCATTCTCGACGTCTTCAGCTTCAGCCATGAGCTTCCCTTCCGCATTGATTTCTTCGGTGATGAGATAGATAGCATACGCTCGTTTCAGGTGGAAGACCAGCTGTCAAAAGAGCGGTGCCAGCGTGCCGACATAGTGCCAGAATTATCGGTGGAATCACAAAAGGAGTCTCTGCTCAACTTCCTTCCCCGAGACGCCATTCTGGTGTTCAAAGACTATGACTTTACACGTCAGGCCATAGAGCTCACCTACAAGGAGGGTATCTCCCAGCAGGCCATTACCGAGCGCATGGAGGGAGCTACCGAACTTGAGGCTTGGCAGATAGAACAGGAGCTGAGACGAGACAGCCTGCTGGTTACCGCTGCGCAGTTTGAGGCCGATGCAGAGCCTCTACGCCGTGTGTGCCTGAACGAGGGAAAGGCAACGGACACTATTGAGTTCTCCATATCACCCCAACCGCTTTTCCACAAGAACTTCGAACTGCTAACCAAGTCGTTATGCGATTTCTGTTTACAGGGTTACAAGCTCTATGTGCTGGCCGACAGTCAGAAGCAAAACGAGCGCCTTAGGGAAATATTGGAAAACATCGACTCTTCGCTCTCGTTTACTCCTGTCAACCGTACCCTGCACGAAGGATTTGTAGACCATGACCTGCGTCTTTGCCTGTTTACCGACCATCAGATTTTCGACCGCTTCCA
>CAMYZK010000012.1 GCA_947303825.1 uncultured Prevotella sp.
TGACCGCCATCACCATCCCCGACGATGTGACCAGCATCGACCAATATGCCTTCCAGAAATGCAGCAAGCTGACCACCGTCAATATCCCCGACGGTGTGACCACCATCGGCCAACATGCCTTCGAGGGCTGCACACTCCTGACCGCTATTAATATCCCCGCCAGTGTGGCCACCATCGGCGACTATGTCTTCCAGAACTGCAGCAGCCTGACTGCTGTTACCATCGCCGAGGGTGTGACCAGCATCAGCGGCTATGCCTTCCACTACTGTAGTGAGCTGACCGAAATCGTCTTCCCCGCCAGCGTGACCAGAATCGGCAGCTATTCCTTCCGCAACTGCAGCAAACTGGCTAAAGTCTATATCTACGCTCCCAGTCTGACCACCTACGGCTACAACGCATTCAATAATAACGCCGAGGGCCGCAAGATCTACGTGCCCGCCGACGCTCTGGATACCTACAAGACCAAATGGTCTGGCTATGCCGCCGACATAGAGGCAATGCCTTTCTACACAGTATCGCTGAAGGAGGGCACCGAGGATGCTGAGAACTGGACCATCACTCCCGCCGAGGCTACAACCACAGGCGTGGACGCTGGCACCACCGTTACCGCGACGTACTCGGGCACGAAGCGCGTGAAGGGCGTGAAGGCCGTGGTGACTGGCGCGGCGGCTCCCGCTGGGCCTGTGGCCATCAACGTGACGAGCCCTGCTGTAGGACAAGTTATCGGCAGCGATGGCAAGAACTACGCCTACGCCAGCCTGCCATCGGGCGTGACTGCAGTGGCGAAGATTTGCTACGTCAGTGGCAATCACGGTCTGGCGCTGGCTCTTACCGACGAGGGGCGTATGAACTTTGGCACGGCTCAGACGACCTGCGCCGCCCACACACCGGCCTTCACAAGCGGCACATGGAAACTGGCCAGCAAGGACGAGTGGAACTCTATGCTGGACGCCGCTTTCGGCGACTTCACCAGCGTCGGCGGCAACAATTTGGTGAAGAGCGGCTCGGACTACTACTGGTCGTCTTCGTCTGCAGGTGGGGGCTCCATGTGGTGCATCGGCATGGACGTCTTTGGAGAGTCAGATTGGATGGCCGACTCAATGGATCAAGGCGATGTCCTCGTTCGTGCCTGCTTCGCATTCTAACCCGCTCGGGCGGATTTGCAATCCGACCGCAGTGAATATAAGCATTTGAAATGCGATTTGCGGACTGCAAGTCCTGATACTCGCAGCAGTCGGATTTCAAATCCGACTGAACCAAACCCACGGAGAGGGCGGCCTCCCCGCACGAAAGAACAACAGATTCAGAAAAAAGGACGACTCGGAAAACATGGACATACCCGTCATGCCACACCCAGGCACCGACACCCAGGCATCGCCATATCAGAGCCGTCAGACAAAAGAAATAACATAAAATTAAAACATTAAAGAACAATGAAACATCGATTTCTATACATCATGGCACTGCTGCTGACGCTGGCGACGGGCGCATGGGCACAAACGTGACGCAGAACTAATCGCCCGCTCGCGCGCGTATATATAAATATACAACTTTCGTAAGTAAAAACTACCACAGATTGCACAGATGACACAGATTCTTTTGGATTACACGGATTAGGAGCAGCGCAACAGAATCTGCGTAATCAAAATAAATCCATTGTGCCGAGGTTATAATCTGAGGAATCCGTGTAATCTGTGGTCGTTTTCATACATGCGAAAGTTGAATAAATGACAGTACTCATGTTTTGAAAGGACGTTTCAGAACGAACTTTATTCGTTCATTATGTGATGCAATCCAGTTCTCGCATTCCATGTTCATCGGACACGAGCGGGTATATTGAACAACTGGAACAACTCGTACTACTGGTGCTACTGGGCACTGATTATCAGGTATTTACGATGATGCAACATCCTACTACTGGTGCTACTGGTATTAGTCGTTTGGGGTATTACTCGTTTGATCGTTTGGGGAATCACCCCTCTTGCCGACGGGAGCAGGCTTTTTCCTGAAAAATGCACGCCTTTTTCAGTAAAACAAGTTGTTTTACTTAGCGGCGGGAGCCATTTATCCTTGGTGGCGCATATCATTTCTCTTGGTAGCGCGTGCCGATTTACCAGGTAGGGCCAGTAGCACCATAAGTAGCACGAGTAGCACCTTGGTGTTACCGCTAACTCTCTGAAAATCAGTTGCCAGTAGCACCAGTAGCACGAGTATTGCTACGCTGTGCTATACCATATATATGCCTGCATGGTGATTGTTAAAAACGGGCAATATACGTTAATACCGCTCTTTATCCTTGGTTGACTGCCATTGTTGGGCTACCTTTGCAGTCATCATTCATTCACGTTGCTGAATGTCCATATATACAACGCCTAGGTGATGCCGGCAGCACCAGACGTTGCCCCACCGTATAGTCGGCACCACACACTCGTGACGAGTGACGAAAAAAGCAGGCAACAAGCCAAATTCTTTGGTGATTTCTTGTCTGTTTAACTCTTTTATGCTATCTTTGCAGGAGAATTTTGACCAAACACGACCAAGAACCTCCCTAAACGACCAAATGACCAATTCGCCCAAACGACTAAATACGACCAAATGAGACCACAGATAAAAGTATGCGGCATGAGTAAGGCAGCAAATATCAGTGAGGTAGCTGCCTTGGGAGTAGACTACATAGGTCTGGACTTCCAGAAGGGTTCGTCACGCTCGGTGGCCATGAACCCCGTCTATGCCGGCACTTTGCCCGACAGGGCCCCCAAGGGCTATAGTGATGCCAACACCCACTCTTACGCCCTTGTCGGAGTGTTTGCCGATGAGATGGCACAGAACATCATCACCCGCACGGTGATGTTCAAGCTGGATGTCATACAGATGAACGGCAACGAGCCTCCCACGCTGCTGCGCAATCTGCGGGCAACCATCGACCCCGACCTGCGCAGGGGTGTCAAGGTGTGGAAGGGCATCGGCATCGGCTCTCCCAGCGACATCGGGCGTTATAAAGACTATGATGACTGCGTTGATGCTTTCGTGTTCTACCTAGGCAACGGTCTTGATGCTACGGTGGTAGCACAGATGTACAGTGGCGACAGGCCTTTCCTTGTGGGAAATGTCAAGCCGGGCGACACCTTTCAGGCAGCAGTCCTCGGTCATCCCCGATTCATGGGCTTCGACCTCGACACCGCCTTTGAGCTGGCTTCGGGAGTGAAAGACGTAGCTCTTATCCGTAGATTTATTGAAGTGAAGAATGAAGAATTTGCTACCGCGTAATCAGATGAAAGATGATAGATGATAGATGAAAGATATGATTACCCTGCTGCGGTAGCAAATTCTTCACTCTTCACTCTTCACTCCCGAAGGATTCTTCACTCTTCACTCTTCACTCTTCACTCTTAACTCCAAATAGATGTATGCCGAAGTAATACTGCCAGTACCACTCGACGCGACGTTTACCTACGCCGTGCCGTTGCCTATGCAGCAAAAGGTGAAGGAAGGCATGCGGGTGGCAGTGAGCTTCGGGCGCAGCAAGACGTATATAGGCATCATAGACCGCCTGCACCATGACAAGCCTGAGGGCTACACCGTGAAACCCATTGCCAGCTTGCTCGACGATACGCCTATTCTGCTGCCGGGGCAGCTGGAGCTATGGCACTGGATAGCCGAGTACTACATGTCGCCACTGGGCGATGTGATGAAAGCTGCCCTGCCTGCCGGACTGAAAGCCGAGGAAGGCTATAAGCCACGCACAGAGACTTATATACGGCTATGTGAAGCCTACCGTAGCGTGACGGCCCTGCATGCGGCACTCAACATTCTGGCAAGGGCCCCCAGGCAGCAGGAAGCATTCATTACCTTTCTGCAGCTCACGGGGTGGGATATGATTGACGATGACGGCAACAGCATGCCGCAGGTGAGCGAGGTGACACGCGAGGAGCTGATGAACAGCTGCTCAGCGACGCTGCCCATTATCAATGAGCTTACGAAGAGGGGGTTCCTTGAGACCTACGAGGTGGAGGTGAGCCGACTGAACAAGGGGGGAGAGCCGCACCCGGAAAACATTAAACGCCTGAACGAGCACCAGCAGGAAGCCTACAACAATATACTCTTCTCGTTTATGAAACGGCAGGTAACACTGCTGCATGGCGTTACCTCAAGCGGAAAGACCGAGATATACATACACCTCATACAGCGCGAGATAGAACAGCACAGGCAGGTGCTCTACCTGCTGCCCGAGATAGCACTCACGGTGCAGATGATGGAACGCCTGCAGCGTGTCTTTGGCAACCGTCTGGGCATTTATCACTCGAAGTACAGCGATGCCGAGCGGGTGGAGATATGGCAGAAGCAGCTCTCGCCACATCCCTACGACGTGATACTGGGAGCACGCAGCGCCGTCTTCCTGCCCTTCCAGCGCCTGGGGCTGGTGATAGTCGACGAGGAGCACGAGGGCAGCTACAAGCAGCAAGACCCCGCCCCCCGCTATCATGCCCGCAGCGTGGCCATCATGATGGGAACCATCCAACGTTCTTTTCATGGCAAAGCGGCAGAGCCGAGCGCAAGGGTCAACGTCCTCCTCGGCACAGCCACCCCATCGATAGAGACCTATCACAACGCCATGAAGGGCAAGTACGGCCTAGTGGAGCTGAAGCACCGCTACAAAGACATAGAGATGCCGCAGATAGAGGTTGTCGATGTGCACGACCTGGCCCGCCGCAAGCTTATGGCAGGCCCCTTCTCGCCACTCCTCTTGGAGCGGGCACGCCACGCCCTGGAGCATGGCGAGCAGGTGATACTCTTCCAGAACCGCCGGGGATGGGCACCCAGGGTGGAGTGCCGACAGTGCGGGTGGGTGCCGCGCTGTGCCCACTGCGACGTGTCGCTCACCCTGCACCTCTCGCTGGGACAGCTCACCTGCCACTACTGCGGACACACCTACAGCATGCCTACCGAATGTCCTGCCTGCGGAGGCAAAGACCTGAGAGGACGGGGCTACGGAACGGAAAAGATAGAAGACCAGGTGAGGCAGGCACTGCCCATGGCACGCATAGCACGCATGGACCTCGACACCACACGCACACGGCAGGCATACGAAAGGATAATAGCCGACTTTGCCAGCGGCAAGACCAACCTGCTCATTGGCACACAGATGATTTCCAAGGGTCTGGACTTCGACCGCGTCGCTGTGGTGGGTATACTCGATGCCGACAGCATGCTTAACTATCCAGACTTCCGTGCCTACGAGCATGCCTTTATGATGATGGCACAGGTGAGCGGCAGGGCCGGGCGTAAGGGCCGCCGGGGGCTGGTGGTGCTGCAGACGCGACAGCCCACGCTGCCGGTGATAGCGCAGACGGTGAACAACGACTACAAGGCTCTTTACAACAGCATAACAGAAGAGCGGCAGGCCTTTGGCTATCCACCCTTCTGCCGCATCATCACCGTCTACATGAAGCACTCCAAAGACAGCGTGGTACAGACCGCTGCAGCCGAGATGGGGTTCAGGTTGCGCCAGTGGTTTGGCTCGCGGGTGCTGGGGCCCGACAAGCCTCCCGTGGCAAGGGTGAAGACACTGAGCATACGCAAGCTGGTGCTCAAGCTGGAAAACAGCATCGACCTGAAGCTCGCACGCCAGTACCTGAGAGCGGCACAGCAGCAGCTTTTGCAGGACAAGCGCTACTCAGCACTGCAACTCTACTACGACGTAGATCCGCTTTAGGAGTTGAGAGTTCTTGGCAAGCCAAGAGGAGAGACATTTGTTCAATCTTCAATTTTCAATGCTCAATGCTCAATGCTCAATGTTCAATGTCCAGCCTGAGTCCCACCTGCAAGCCCAGGCTCGTGGGCTTGTCTTTGAAATAGTTCTGTATCTTGCTGCCGTTGTCGGGATAGAAGCTGAGAGCAGGCTCGGCATAGAGCGCTAGATGTGGCATCACCTCAAGCTGCAGGCCCAGACCCCCGTCTAGCGACCACTGCAGGCGGTCTTTATGCAGATGCTGGGTCACCCCCTCCGTGGAGAGACGGGCCGAAACGTTCCACAGAGCCTTGGCCCCGACAGTGGCGTATGCGCTGAATGCCTTGTATCTTAACAGCCTGTAGGAAAGGCCTACGGGGACACCGACATAGCGCAGGGTCTGATGCTGTTCTATGCGTTGATGGCGTATTACCTGTGTGAAGTCAGAGCTCAGCTTGGTAAAGGTAACACCCGTGAGCACTGCCATCTGTCGTGACAGGGGGTAGCTCAGTGTCAGACCGTAGGACACAGGCAGGCGATGGTGTTTGTGCTCCTCGTATCCGGCAAGATAGAATGTTTCAGAGCTACTGGCAGGAGCAGCATTGCTGTTGTCGAAGAAAGAACTGAAATGGCGTGCCATGGCTTCGGACATCTGAACAGGACTGTTGGTGGTATGCTGAGAGAAGCTGTTCATGGCATAAAGGCTGATGGCAGGTTGCTTGCCTTCGCGCTTCACTGG
The DNA here is from genome assembly GCA_947303825.1 of uncultured Prevotella sp. Classification (GTDB taxonomy): domain Bacteria; phylum Bacteroidota; class Bacteroidia; order Bacteroidales; family Bacteroidaceae; genus Prevotella. The sequence goes on from CAMYZK010000012.1 coordinate 6,468, forward strand.
TGTATCGTTGAATTTCCAGCCTTCAGGAAGACCACTCTTCATGCCATCTGCCATTCTCCTTTCATCGTATTCCGGCTTTCCCTTTTCTTTTAGCTCAGTTTCTATCGTCTTGTTGTCATCAAGTTCGGCTATTTCTGTTACCTTGTCTGTGGAAACGCCAGAGCCATTGTCTGCAGAGGCAATTTCCGTTACCTTGTCTGTGGAAACACCAGAGCCGTCGGTTGCCTTTGCCGTATGGTGGGGAGCGTTATCACTGGGCTCTTTGGTCAGCGGTTCATTATAGTCAGGTGTTTTTTTCTCTGTCACCATTGCCGTATAGGGTGGGTTTTTCTCTGCAAGAGGCTTGTTAGAAAGGTTGAATTTCATTCGACCTTTTCTCGCCATGGCAGAGTCGAAGCGAGCTTCGCTCTGCTCATTTGGCTTAACGAAAAGATTGGATTTCATCCGACCCTTTCTTGGCCTCGGCATAGCCCAAGCAAGCTTCGTCTCTGCTCTCGGCTGCATGAAAACGTTCCACCATATAAAGCCTCCTCCCAGCAGCAATATTGCCACAGATGCAGCAACGGCCCATCGCCGCATAGCCATGAAACGGGTGCTGTGCGGCTTCTGCATGTCGGTGGGAGCGGCGGGAGCATTATCAAGTGCGGCCTCGATGTCAGCCCACAACCCTTCTGGCGCAGCCGTCTCGTGCTCTGCCAGCTTGTCGTGCAGTTGTTGTGTCCAGTTGTCCGGTTTCATGTTGCTTGTTTTTTGAGGTGTTCTTTTATCATCCTTGCCAGCATCTTCTTGGCTCTGAAAAAGAGTGAGGAAGAGGTGCTTTCCTTCACTCCCAGCAGTTGGGCTATCTCGCGGTGGGGACGCTGTTCGAAGACGAAGAGGTTGAGCACCGTTCGGTAGTTGGGCGGCAGCTGTCCTATCATGGCCATCAGTGCGTCGGGCGGCACTTCTTCTACATCGGGTTCCTCACTCGTGTCGGGCTCCTCGGGTATATTGTCGACCAGCATGAAGCGCTGGTGTTCGCGCAGGTAGTCTATGGAGCGGTTGCTTACTATTCTGCTCACCCATGACTTTAGCGAGCCTTCGCCCTGATAGTTGAAGTGGCCTATAGTGGTGAGTATCTTGACAAAGCTGTCTTGAAGCACGTCGCGCACCTCGTCGGGCTCGGGTATATACCTCAGCCCAACGGCCATGGCATAGCCCGAATAGCGGTCGTAGAGACGGTGTAACGCCGCCTTTTCACCGCCGTGAATAGCCTCCAAGAGTTGCCGCTCAGTCTCCACGCTAACGTTGCTATCTTATACGTTGTCTTGTACTGTAATAGAAGGTTTGGGGCGTATGGGGCGTGTGCATCTCCTGCTCGTTGGTAGCCATGTTGGTGACGCAGAAAGCGGTAACGGTGAAGCCAATGGTCCACAAGTCATTATCGTAGTTGTAGACAGCACTGCCAGGCTCATCGGAGAGTACTTCAACACGATGGTCAACACCGTCGATGGCTACGTAGAAGGCTGCGTTAGAGAACAGTATTCTTCCGTCATAGTTCTTTTCCCCTGGCGATAGGGAGTTGAAGGTAGCACTGGTGGTATATCCAACATAGTTTAATGGTATGATAGCGGGCTGCCCTTTGTATTCTATGATACGGACAGGCATTGAACTAGAGCTATATTCCTTCTCAAAGCAGCACACACCAAGATAGAACTCGGGCAGCCTCACCCTCAGCACGCTGGTAACCTCCAGACGTGCCGTGTCTATAACTTCCTTGTTTACCGTCCACTCACCATTGTATACGGCGTACTGTTGGTTAAAACTATTTTCTATCATAGCATCGTAGCTGTCTCCATCGTCAACACTGCATGCCGACAGAAGGAAAATAAACGACAGCACCGTCAAACCCAAACTCTTTCCTGTTCTTTTCATCTTTTCTTTAATAATATGAATTTATTCTTAACAGGGACTTCACCCCTGCCTGTGATATGTCGCCCTTTCGGGGCTTAACTCTTCGCTCGGCTTCGCCGCTTTCTTGCGCTCCGTGGGTGCTCAGGCGCTTCACGGAGGTCTCCGCAAAGAACTCTTAATTCTTCGCTCGGCTCTGCCGCTTGGCTCGTCCAAGAACTCTTAACTCAAAAAAAACTCTCAACTCTGTATACTTATAACGGAGAAAAATCAAAATCTTGCACATTAAGGCCAACAAATTCGTAATTAACACTTTTTAAGCGGTAGCTGTGCAGGGTTTACGTATCTTTGTCGTTACAATGACAGAAAGTAACAACAAATTAAAAACATCAAGACAATGAAAAAGGGTTATTTATTTTTTGGCCTGGCAGCCATGAGCCTGCTGGCAGTGGGATGTACCGATTTGGACGGAGATAGTTATGATGGCTACATTCTTTATAATGAAAACCTTTACACATATTCTTCAGATGAGATGATACCAGAAGGTGGAGGCGACCAGTTTGACGACTTCAAAGACAATCCCTTCGTCAAGACCGCCGACGAGCCCGTCTCCACCTTCTCTGTCGATGCCGACGGTGCCTCCTATGCCATTATGCGCCGCTATCTGACAAATGGCTACGACATCAATCCTTCCAGCGTGAGGATAGAGGAGTTTCTGAATTATTTCACCTTCGACTATGCATCGCCAACGGGAACAGACAACGTAGCCATCAATGCCGAGGTGGGCGAGTGTCCGTGGAATGACAGTCACAAGCTGCTGCGGCTGGGCATCAAAGGCAAGGAGCTGACGGCTGCCGAGATGCCGCGTGCCAACTTCGTCTTCCTGGTAGATGTTTCCGGCTCTATGGACAGAAAGGACAAGCTCGACCTGCTGAAGAAGGGACTGACCGAGCTGCTCTTCCAGCTGAATCCCGACGACCGTATCTCGCTCATCACCTACTCAGGCGAAGTAAAGAAGCTGCTGGAGTCAACCCCCGTTAGCGAGGCAGGCAAGATAAAGAAGGCTATTGGCAAACTGACGGCCGATGGATGCACCGCCGGTGGTGAGGCCCTGAAGATGGCCTACGAGGAGGCACTGGCCAACTACGACCCGAAGTGCAACAACCGCATCATCATGGGCACCGACGGCGACTTCAACGTGGGTGTCACCAACACCGACGCACTGGTGGAGATGGTGGAGAGCTATGCCCGCAAAGGCATCTATATGACCTGTCTGGGCTTTGGTACGGGCAACCTCAACGATGCCATGATGGAGAAAATAAGCAACGCAGGCAACGGCACCTACCACTACATAGACTGCGAAAACGAGATGATGAAGGTCTTCGTGCACGAGCGCAGCCAGTTTGTCAGCGTGGCCAACGACGCCAAGTGCCAGGTGAGCTTCAATCCCGATATCGTCAGCGAGTATCGTCTCATTGGCTACGAAAACCGCGTGATGAGCAACGAAGACTTCGAGAACGACAAGAAGGATGCAGGCGAGATAGGTGCTGGACAGACCATCACCGCCCTCTACGAGATAGTGCTTGATGAAGCAAATCTCAATTCTCAAACCTCAAACCTCAAATCAAACCTCGTCACTTTCGATTTCCGCTACAAGAAAACGCTCGACGGTGCCAGCATCCCTCTGAAGCTGACGCTGAAAGCCGATGAGCCTTTCAACAAGAGGATGCGCTCTGGCGAGTACTACTTTGCTGCCGGCGTGGCTGCCTACGGCATGCTGTTGCGCAACTCACCCTACAAGGGCGATGCCACTATCAACATGGCAAAGAAGCTGGTATCGGAGGGCTTGGACTTCGACCCCCACGGATACCGCGCAGAGCTGATAAAGCTAATGAACGGTAAACGGTGAACTCGGCTCTAACTCGCCGACGAATGTTCTTTGCAGGGCAAAGCGGCAGAGCCGAGCGCAATGTTCTTTGCAGGGCAAAGCGGCAGAGCCGAGCGCAACGTTCAATCTTCAACGTAGCTAATACCCTGCACCATCTGCCCCGGATCGGTAATGATGAGTTGCAGGGTATGTTGTTTCTTGCTGTTGTCGAGAGGCAGAGTGAGAAGGAACTCATGGCGGTTTTCCAGCACTTGCAGCTTCCATGCCGCCGACCATTCTTCTATCTTGTTTTCGCAAACCACGGGTGTGCCTCCGTCAAGGCTTACAGCAATGCGGTTGCTCCTGTCGGTGCTGACAGGCCAGAACGGAACGACGGAGAGACATACACGCAGGCTGTGGGCAGTCTTAGCCTCTGGTCGAGCGTGAGCAGCCTTGCCGATGGTAACAGGAATGCTTATACGCGGAGCCTTGGAGCTATTGGGGTCTTGCACCTCGTCGAGCGGCTCTCCCAGCTGTAGTGCCATCCAGTCGGTGCCTATACCTTCTATAAGCCGGAAGGGTGCCTTTACCTTTAGCTTGCTTATATCTACCTTGTGCATAAGTTCTTGGTGATGCTGTGCGGCTGGCAGGCGGTAGGCACTGGTAGGCTCTGTCACGAGGTCGGGCATAAGCTGATACTTGGCAACCCATCCTGGTGGCAGCTGCGACATCATCTGATTCCACTTGCCGCCGAGCATGGTGTTATAGGCGACGAGCAGTGTCTGAATGCTGTCGAAAGCCTCTTTTGCTTCGCTGGCTGCCGTGCTGCTGCCTGTCTCGTGGTTTTGTTGTGCCATGAGGAACTTGCGGTTCATCTGGTAGGCCGACTTCACGCTATACCCCAGCATCTCGAAGAAGGCGGGCCTAAGCTCTGACGGCAGTTTCTTCTCAATGTGGTCAACGGTATCGCTGATGCGCCGATAGTCGGCAAGTCGCTGCTGGGCAGAGCCATCGGCAAACGAGAAGTCGGTGTCGTGCAGGCGTGTGTTCTCTTGGGAGTCCCATTCCATTTCATAGCCCATGAACTCAGGCTTGCGCTGCCATGCCAGTCGGTAGTATGTGTCTAGCACCTGCTGCAGACTCTTCTCATGTTTCTTGCCAAAGATGGTGGCCATCCAGCGGGCCTGATAGCGGTTGGCATTGTCGTAGGAGAACGAAGTAAGGTTCCAGGCCATGTCGAAGAACTGTTGCATCTCTATCTCCATAGGCTTTATGTCGCCAACGTTGAGCAGCCAGTATCGCTGGGCTCCTGCATCGTAGGCTTTCTTCAGTTCCTCATACATCAGCATAGGTGCAGTGGTGGCTATCCATAGGTTGTCGTGTGGTGTTCCCAGATAGCTCAGATGGTAGTACACGCCGCTGCCTCCGCTGCGTTGCCTCTCGTTGGCATTGCTCACGCGCTTCATGTATCCGTAGTTGTCGTCGGGCCATACCAGGGTGATGTCATCGGGCACATTAAGTCCGGCATCGTAGATGTCGAGCGTCTCCTTGTAAGGAACGAAAATCTGTGGTATGCTCTCTATTTTCTTCTGCTTATGGCGGATGAGTATCTCACGCTGGTCGGCAAACACCTTCTCCAGTGTGCGGGCCCGCACCGTTGGGTCGGAAGAACCCTTCATGGCCTCATCGTGCAGGCCGCGCATGCCAGTGGTGTAGATATTGTCGTACTGGGCAGTCTGGCGCAGGCGGTCGTCAAACTTACGGTATATGGCATCCTTGTTTGTAAGGTAGTTCCATTCGCCGTCTACATCCTTGTCCCACTCCGTCTTGGCTGCATTGTTTATCAGCAGCGGTTCACAGTGGCTGGTGGTAATCATGATGCCCCATTCGTCGGCTACGCGCTGGCTTTCGGGGTGGGAATAGAAGGCCCCTGTGCATGAGTGCATGGCCGGAGCCAGCATGTTGGCCTTAAGGCGCAGCAGCAGCTCGCACACCTTGTCGTAGGTCTTCGGACCGATGTCTTGAAGGTCTTTCTCGAAGTTGCGGGCCGACCATGTCTTCAGCCCCCAGTCTTCATCGTTGATGAAAATACCCCTGTACTTCACCGATGGTGTCGCCGAGGTGTAGTTCTCGTTGTACTCCAGCTGCTCCCTGTGGCTCACGGGCACATCGGCCCACCAGTACCAGGGGCTGACACCTATGCGCTCGCTGACGTGCAGCACACCGTAGGCCAGTCCACGGGGGTCGCTGCCCACAATGACGAGCCTGCGGCCAAGGGTTACTATCTTGTATCGCTCCCATTCGCCAGCAAGTTCAGAGGCATCGATGCCGGTGCATACCTGGGGCAGCATGCCGACAGTGGCAATGATGACCTGTGGCACGCCCTCTTCAGCCTTGGTCACCACAGGAGGCCTGACACCGGTAACACGCTCTATGTCCTGGCTCAGCACATTGCACATCTTCCGGGCCAGAGGGGCATCGCTTTGGCTTGCCACAATGCTACAGTGCCTAAGGTCAACGGCATGTGTGCTCATTGCAAGGCAAAAGAGGAAAAAGAGTGATAATGGTCTTCTCATTTCTTATGTTTGTATTGGTAAAAAAAGCTATACATAAAAAATGCTAACCAGCGTGTCGACACTTGGACTCGAACCAAGGACCCCCACCATGTCAAGGTGATACTCTAACCAGCTGAGCTATGCCGACATTGGAATTTTTGCGGTGCAAAGGTATACATAAAAATGAAGAATGAAGAATGAAGAATGAAGAATTTCCCAGCCATTAAGTAAATTTAACAGCTCTGGTACTAAAAAAACTCCTAACTACTAACTCCTAACTTCTAACTTTTTACTAACTTTGCAGCTGTATGTGCATAAAACTCTCCGCTCGGCTTCGCCGCTTTCTTGCGCTCCGTGGGTGCTCAGGCGCTTCGCGGAGGTCTCCGCAAAGAACAGGGGCTTCACCCCTGCCTGTGATATGTCGCCCTTTCGGGGCTTAACTCTTCGCTCGGCTCTGCCGCTTTGCTTGCAAAGAACTCTTAACTCTTAACTCTTAACTCTCATGAAACGTAGTTTTATCATTATTTCTTTGCTTGTGCTATGCACGCTGTGTGGCAGGGCACAAAGCTTAGGTGTGTTCATTAACGACACCCAAGGTCCTTACACTAATGTGAGAAACAGTCCGAAAGGACAGATAGTAGACAAGATTCCCGTTAACTCATCGGCCATGTTCGTGGTTGAGAAGCCCGTCAATGGATGGTGGAGTATCGCGGGAGGCGACTATGATGCTATTCTGACAGGCGACTTCGACAACTATCATTTGAAAGGCTCGTCTACAGGCTATTGGGTACATTATTCTACCATTGCTGTCGCTACCCGCAACTATGGCGGTCAGGCCCTGCCGCTGCGTAGTCGGCCATCGGCAAAGGCAACTGTTACGTTTACCATAAAAACCGAACAGCAGCTTAGACCCATCGACATAAGTGGAGACTGGGTGAAGGTGAAGACGCTGGACGGGCGGCACTCTGGCTGGATAGAGGCCGAATGGCTGTGCGGCAACAGTGTGACTACTTGCTGTTAGTTTATGAGGTTTTTTAAGTTGTGAGTTTTGAGTTCTTCAATTCTTCAATTTTATAACTTTTCAATTCTTCAATTTTATAACTCTTCAATTCTTCATCTAAAGAATTATGAATGTTATCAATCTGTCAGAGCAGAACACCTGCATAAACCAGTTCCTTGCCGAGATACGTGACAAGAGCTATCAGAAGAACCGCCTACTCTTTCGTAACAATATTGTACGCATTGGTACAATGATGGCCTACGAGCTGTCCAAGCAGCTGGAGTACAAACCCAAGACAATCAACACGCCGCTGGGGTCTATAGACATCCCCTTGCCTAAAGACGATGTGCTGCTGGCCACGGTGCTCCGTGCTGGACTGCCGTTCCACGAGGGCTTCCTCAATGTCTTCGACCACGCCCACAATGCCTTCGTATCGGCATACCGCATGTACACCAACCGCGAGCATACCGAGGTGGGCATACACACAGAGTATATGGCATCGCCGTCGGCAAAGGGAAAGACACTGATTATTGTAGACCCCATGCTGGCAACGGGTGGCTCGATGGTGGCCGCATACGAAGCTCTGCTCAAGACCGGTCGCCCGGCTCAGGTACACATTGCCTGCGTGATAGGAACGCCGGAGGGAGTGGAGATGCTGAGGCAGAACGTAAGCGACGATACCACTCTCTGGTGTACTGCCATCGACCCTGGTATGAACGAACACAAGTACATCGTGCCGGGATTTGGCGACTGCGGCGACCTGTGCTACGGAGAGAAGCTATAAGACAAGAGGGCAGACAGACATGCTGGTAAAGACATATAGCGCAGCCGTGATAGGGCTGGAGGCTACCACCATAACCATAGAGGTGAACCTCACCAAGGGAACGATGTTCCACTTGTCGGGTATGGCCGACATAGCCGTGAAAGAGAGCTACGACCGTATATGTGCCGCCCTGCCCAATGTGGGCTACTACATTCCACAGGCCAACCTCACCATCAACCTTTCTCCTGCCGACTTGAAGAAAGAGGGCAGCAGCTTCGACTTGCCCATGGCCATCGGCATACTGGGAGCCAACGGCAGCATAGACAGCAGCAGGCTGCACGACTATATGATGATTGGCGAGCTGGGGCTGGACGGCTCGCTGAAACCCGTGCGGGCAGTGCTGCCCATTGCCATCAGGGCCAGAAAAGAAAAGTACAGGGGACTCATCGTGCCAAGAGACAACATCAAGGAGGCAGCTATAGTAAACAACCTCGATGTCTATGGCATGAGTAACATTAGCGAAGTGATAGACTTCCTCAATGGCAATGGCAGCTACGAGCCGATGGTGGCCGACACCAGAAAAGAGTTCTACGAAAAGCAATACACTTACGACCTGGACTTCACCGATGTGCGTGGACAAGAGAGCGTCAAGCGTGCCTTGGAGGTGGCTGCTGCCGGCGGACACAACCTGATAATGATAGGCCCGCCAGGAAGCGGCAAGTCGATGCTGGCAAAGCGCCTGCCCAGCATCCTTCCACCACTGTCGCTGGCCGAGAGCCTGGAGACAACACAGATACACTCCATAGCAGGCAAGCTGAGCCACGACACCAGCCTCATTGCCCAGCGGCCCTTCCGTGCACCCCATCACACCATATCGCAAGTGGCGCTCGTCGGTGGCGGCAACAACCCGCAGCCGGGAGAAATAAGCCTCGCACACAATGGCGTGCTCTTCCTCGACGAGATGCCAGAGCTGAGTCGCTCTGTGCTGGAGGTATTGCGACAGCCGCTGGAAGACCGCAAAATAAGCATCAGCCGGGCAAAATACAGTGTAGACTATCCGTGCTCGTTCATGCTTGTAGCCTCGATGAACCCCTGTCCATGCGGCTACTATGGAGACCCCACGCACCACTGTGTCTGCACCCCTGGACAGATACAGCGCTATATGAACAAGATAAGCGGGCCGCTGCTCGACCGCATCGACATACACTGCGAGATACAGGCCGTGCCCTTCGCCCAACTCTCGCAGATGCAGCCCGGCGAGCCGTCGGCAGTCATCCGCGAGCGAGTCATTGCCGCTCGCAGGATTCAGGAGGAGCGCTTCAAGCCCTACAAGGGCATCCACTGCAACGCCATGATGACCGAGCGCATGCTCCATGAGTTCGCCGAACCCGACGCCGCCTCGCTCGACATGCTCCGCATGGCCATGGAGCGCCTGAAGCTCTCCGCCCGCGCCTACAGCCGCATACTGAAGGTGGCCCGCACCATCGCCGACCTCGCCGGCAGCGAAAAGGTAGAAGCCATGCACATCGCCGAAGCCATCGGGTATCGGAATCTGGATAGAGGCGACTGGGCAGAGAGAGGGGTGTAATATATAAAAGGTGAAAAAATGGAACACAAGTTATTCCAACATAAGGATTTATACAATTTGAGAGACAATTGCTTTATTGTCCTCTTTCAATTCATTGCTTTGTTAGTCTCTGCATGTACTTCTAACCAAAAAGAGGAAGCAAAGCAACAACAAAGGCAAGATTTTGTGTCTGCCAGCCTCTCGGTATCAAACGCCCTATAATCAAACCGAGATGCTAAAGGTTCCAGACACTACCGTCGGAATACAAGAAGAACCGACTAAAGTTGAAGAACCTGTCGAAGAGATAAAACTCTCTCGTTATTACGAAGAGGGTTACGAAAAAGGCTATGACGATGGTGAGGATGATGCCGTAATGGATAACGGATGGGGAGGCCAGTCCGATGATGAATGTCGATATACGGGCAAAAAGAGAAAAGACTATCAGCTTGGCTATGAAGAAGGATATGAGGCTGGTTACTATGATAATAGAGAAAGTGACGAATAGACTTTGAATATGAAATCATCAGTATACAAATCATACATAGATAACATTCTCAGACAATCTTGCTCGCCATGCGACATTGAGGAAGTTATAGAAAAAGTAGCATATCTGTTAGACATGCCTGTTCCAGACTTGAAATACCCAATCAAGAATTATTTCCGTCGTAGTTCTGACATCATTTTCTGCCCATATAACGGTGAAAAAAGAGTGATGTTAAAATCAAAATTCTTGCCTGTTTCTTCTCAATGTGATGTAGTTAGGAAGGTACTGAATTATAGTAAGGTTCCAATGGACTATTCTTCGTTATGGAGTATTTTAGAACAATTTGATGAGTTTAAGACAGAATATGGTTTTACGGATTATAGTGAGTATGATGAGCATAAAAATGAAATTATAGCATATTTTATTAAACAAGAACCCAATAATAATCTTGGCAAGCTTGATAGAAGTTCATTCTTAATTGGACTTGAAGAATGGGATTCTGTTAATGGATATTGGAAAATACCACACGAGAATGCTCCTATTTCAGTATTGAAACAATATATAAAAATGGACGTAAACTTTTTTGAAAAGTTTAGTTTTGATATATTGAGACCCTTTTATGCAGCTTTGGAAATGATACCATTCAAAATAAGATCTTATACTGAGGAATTAAACCACTTAATTGAGCAAGTCTTTGATGTTTCCAAATTAGACGAAACAAGCCACACATTCTACATCAATTACAAAGATTGTATGGCACATATAAAGCAATTTAGGAACTATCCTACAGCCAGAAACAATCCAGAATTATATCAATGGCGAAAGGAAATGTCATCAGAAGGTGTCCATCCTATGTTATACAGAATGTGTGATGAGAACATTCGTAACTCCCGATATTGGTACAATAGAAGCGTGAAGGGGAAAAAGAGAAAAACAAAGAAAGCATAGAAGTTTGAGGACATGAAACATCGCGAATGGGTACATATCATATACACACCAATGGGCAACGACAGAAAACGTAGAACAAAAGGAACTAAATAATTATGTGTGACGGAGGCTATGATGGCGGGTGCAGTGATTCCGACTATTACGATTTAGAGTTCAGGCAGCAGAACCCTAGCATATATGGTGATGACGAGTATATGCAGGATTACTATGGTCGTGGCGGTTATTCCTACCAACAACGGCCATCAGCAAAAAGGCGTAGCCATGCTCAAAAGGATGCAGATGACCAATTTCATGAGGAGTATCTGAGATGGCGACGCAACAATCCTGATAAGATTGCGTTCTTTAGGGAAAAATCTGCGGTTAATCCCCAAAAGAATAATACTGATGGGATACCTATATGGGTAAACATCATCGCCGCTCTCATTATATACCCTATCTTGATTATGGCAATAATTGATGCTTGTAGCAATTAAATGAACTCGCAAAATAGATCTGTATGTTGAAAGTTAATATAAAGACGTATGACAAAGTTCAATCAAATAAAGCTCTTTGAAGAGAAGAAAGTCCGCGCCGTGTATGATGACGTGGAAGAAAAGTGGTACTTCTCGATAGTCGATGTTTGTGGAGTGCTTACGGAAAGCAAGGATCCATTAACAGCACGAAAGTATTGGAACAAATTGAAACAGAGGCTTAAAGAAGAAGGAAATGAAACGGTGACAAATTGTCACCAGTTGAAATTGCAGGCGGCTGACGGCAAGATGCGCAAGACGGATGTGGCTGATACTGAACAGCTTTTCCGACTCATTCAGTCCATCCCGTCACCCAAAGCAGAGCCGTTCAAGCAATGGATGGCGCAGGTGGCTGCGCAGCGACTTGACCAGATGCAAGACCCTGAGCTGGGTATTCAGCAGGCTTTAGCAGACTATAAACGGCTGGGCTATTCGGACAATTGGATTAACCAACGGCTGAAATCCATTGAGATTCGCAAAGACCTGACTGATGAATGGAAACGTCGGGGACTGGAAGAAGGGGTACAGTTTGCCACACTGACCGATATCATCTATCATACTTGGGCTGGCATGACTGCACGTGAATACAAGAAGTTTAAGGGGCTGAAGAAAGAAAACCTGCGTGACAATATGACCAACCGCGAACTGGTGATGAACATGCTAGCAGAACTTTCTACGAAGGAAATCTCCGAGAGTCAAAACCCTGAGGCATTTGACGAACACATGGACATAGCCCGTCAAGGTGGTGAGATTGCCCGCAATGCTCGTATGGAACTTGAAGCCAAAACGGGCAAGCCCGTAGTTTCGCCATTAAATGCCAAAGAAGGTCTGTTGCTGAATAAAAAGGAAGAGAGGAATAAAGAAAAAGGCGAACAATGATTACGATTTCATTATATATAATCGCTGCAATGGCTATAATTCCGTTTCTCACAAAGTCGAGTTTTCGAACGATACGGGGTTATATAATCCTCGACCACATTGACATACATTGTGAGATACAGGCTGTGCCATTTGCGCAATTGTCGCAAATGCAGCCGGGCGAACCGTCATCCGCTATCCGTGAGCGCGTCATCCGTGCCCGTAATATCCAGACCGAGCGTTTCAGCTCCCTCTCCTTGGGAGAGGGCGGGGGGAGAGGCC
>CAMYZK010000013.1 GCA_947303825.1 uncultured Prevotella sp.
CGCATCAAGTTCAACATGGGCGTCTCGGAGAACTATTTCATGGAGATTGCCAAGTTCCGCGCCGCCCGCCTGCTCTGGGCCCAGATTGTGAAGCAGTATGTAGCCCCCCTTTCGTCCCCCGAGGGGGACACAAATGTCCAAGCAAGTAATGAAGCCCCCTCGGGGGCCGTAGGGGGGGCCTTCACCCGCTTTGTCATCAACCCCGAGGCGACGACCCGCTATGACATTGGGCGCGACGCACCAGTGATGGCGGCCGACAGCGTCAACCTGCTCTATACCATGGCTGGCGGCGTGGCATACGCCATCAACGAGCGCCCGCTTGACGACGGCATCATCCGTCTCGCCATGCAGCTTACGAAGCCGGGCACCTATACCCTCACGCTGAGTCTGAAGGACGGCACTGTGCTCAGCGGTTCCGCTGCTGAGACCGTCTGGCTCATCGACAACGAGACAGGCACCCGTACGCAGCTTCTCCCCTCCCTTGGAGAGGGGTCGGGGATGGGCTCCTACACCTTTGAGGCTTCCGAGGCAGGCACCATCAGCAGCCGCTTCGTCATCGCCATTGGCAATGCGGAGCCTTCAGCTATCGACGAGACAGAGATGGGCGTGCCTCAACGCATAGACGGCATGTTCAACCTCGAGGGTCAGCGTATTGGTCAGCCCAGTCGTGGGTTATATATCAAGAACGGTAGAATCGTATACAACAAATAATTACAGACCCCGCCCCCGACTCCGCCCCTTGAGGGGTGGGGAGAGGCTGCGCCATCCCAAACGACCAATCTCCCAAACGACCAAACGACCAATCTCCCAAACGACCAACAATATGAAAAAGTTATTCTATATCATAATGGTGTGCTTCATTGCCACACTGACGGCAACGGCACAGGAGACAGCGACCCACCACCTGAAGGTGAGGGTAGAGCCCAGCGTTTCTCTCCATTTCAGCTTGAAGTGTTATGAACCCTCTGCGCAGATGCACAAAAGCGGGTACTTCTACGGTGCCTCAGAACTGCTTTACCTCAGGAGCGACACACTGGACGTAGTAGACGTAGAGCTGCCAGTAGATGCAGGCATTACCATTTGGATATCGGCATACGGATCCGCCAATGGGTCTTTCGAGCCCATTGACTGGCGCGATGCCGGCACCGTGGTAGACGTTTACAGATACAACAACGGCACCAGCTACCATTGGCGCATGCCCAACCACGACGTAGATCTCGTGGGCACCTTCGAGTATGTCCCGTACTCTCCCAGCGAGGGCGAGAATCCCGGCATGGGCAGCTGGGACCCAGAGACGGGAACGCTTATTTTGGAGGGCAGCAGCGAATACTGGCCCATTGGCTACAATCGTGACACCGACAAGGACAAGGTGCAGCGCTTCGTCCGTATCAGCAATGCCTTTGGCAATCGTACCGCAAGCTTCACGCACACCAACTATCCTAACTGCACCGTCATTGACTATAGCCACACCAATGCCGCCACTGTGACGTGCATGGACAGTAGGGAGGACATTACCACGTCTGTTGTGGAAGCCATCCTGCCTGCCACCGTCACCTATTTCGACACCGACGCCTTCAAGAACACCCACCTGCAGACCCTCGTGCTCTACTCCCTGACGCCACCCGAACTAAAAGGAAGGAAGTGGAACAGCGAAATTCGCGAATATGAGTGGGCCACGTCGTTCCCCGACTGCCCCGACATGGTGGTGCGCGTGCCTGCCGAGGCAGTGCCCCTCTACCAGGCCGACGAGCACTGGAAGGAATATACCATCGTGCCGATGGAGAGCAACTATTCTAATCTCACCGTGCAGCTCATGGCCACCCCCGTGGCCGTCACGCTGGCTCAGTACAAGGGCATGAGCCTGTTGCTGACCGACAAGAAGAGCGGCCAGGCGCGTCGCTACCTGCTCAACGGACAGAACAACAGCTATGAGTTCCGCTACTTGCCCGTCAACTCCACGTTCAAGGTACAGCTGCTCAATGGTTATGGCACTGAGGTGGCTGTGCTCGACAACGTGTTCGTCGGCGAGGAGAACAAGACCGTTACCTTCGACCACCTGCGCCGTCCCCACCAGATGGTGCTGAACCTCAGTGACGGCACGTCCTTCGTCGACCCGGCACTCTACGAAGTGACATGGCTCAACGGCGAGGGCAACTATATCAGTAAGGGATATGTGCTGAACGATGCCCTCGATGGCGAGCAGCTGCGCTACGCCATCCATCTCGACCGCTCGTTGGCCATGCAGTACACCACGACCGACAGCACCCTCATCACCGTGGGTGCCGAGGGCCAGCCGGACAACATCGTGGTGCCGCTGCTGCCTATTGCCAAGACTAATGCCACCTTCACCGTGGTTGACGCGCAGACTCATCTGGGCATTAATGGCGCCACCATCATCGTGACCCAGCGCTTAGACTATGGCGAGGCAGGCAGCGTGACTACACTTACCACTGGCATCGACGGAAAAGCTATCGGTGAGGTGCTGGCCACCATGAGCCACGTCAGCGTGAAGTCGCCGCTGCATGGCACGCAGGAGTTCATCATCAACATGGCCGACAGCACCAACTTCCGCATGGCCTTCGTCACTGCCGAGGGCACCACCATCCGCCTGCAACATACCTATCAGGAGGCTGTCGCTGCCGATGCGACACCTACTGTGGTGCAGGGCTATGACAAAGGCCAGAGCCTGAACTACGAGTTCAAGGCCATACTGCCCGACGGCAGCGAAAAGGCACTGACCGACTATTTGGCCAACTATCCCGTCTATACCCTCTACGACCAACTGCCGCAGGGCACGAAGGTATGCGTCAAGGCTACTGGTGTCAATGACGAGATAGAGCCTGTGGAGGCCGAGGCCGTGGTGGGTTCGGACGGCATCGTCGCCGTCACCCTGCCCATCGTGCAGCGAGGCTACCTCAGCGTGCGCTATGTCAAGAGCGACAGCCGCCATCCCGCCGTGCTGCTCTTCAACGATGCCACTGGCGAGCTGGTGAAGAAGGTGGGCTTCGGCAACTATATGACAGCCGAGTTCCGCAACTTGACTGCCGGCAACTATCTTGTGGCCGTGATGAGCAACGGACCCGCCTATCAACTTATCAACAGCAGGAGCCAGTTGCTGCAGTACGAGGCCGACAAGGACTATGTCAGTCAGCAGGTGACACTTGCCGATGGCCGACTGACTGAGGCCGTCTTCGACAAGGTGCCGCTCACCATGACCCAGTTGGAGACCAACCTCACTACGCGGCGCGCACTGTGGAAGGCGGCGGCAGCCTACATTGGATTCCAGACGGGCATCGAAATCAAGGTCGAGTTCAAAGGCCTCACGGAGCGCACCTACCGCCGGGACTGGTACACCTATTACGACCACTCGAAGTATCCCACCGACTGCAAGGTGGAGGTTTATCTGCCCGAGGGCATGGCGAGGCCTCTAGCCCAGAGGAGCCTCCGCATGTATAGCAGCACTGGCTATACATGGCCCATAGGAAACGGCGTGTACATGCAAGGCGGCGATATAGAAACACTGTTGGCAACTGATCCCAGTCTATTCTTCATTGACCACAGCACCATACAGTGGACCACTGCCAAGTCGGTGTGGAACGAGCGTGAGCGCAAGCTCACTGTTGAATGGCCACACATCGACGAAGATGGTAAGATGTATATTGTCACTGGAGCAGGGAATGCAGGTACCTACACCCCTGAGGTCTACCTCACCTATACGCTGAACGGCAAACAGTACCGTGAGGTGCTCGAAACAAACACCCTGACGGTGGAAACGTGCGACATCAAAGCGCCCGAGGTGGTGACGCAGCCACGATTCAGGGTGAGCGGCCATGCCCAGTACACGGGCGAGAAAGTGATGGTTAAAGATCAGTTGCTTAGTGACAGATGGGCATTTGGAGGATGGATTGAAAACTGGAGTTATAAAGAGATTCCCTACGAGGCCATCACCATCATGGATGGCAACCAGCCCATCGGCAAGGCTGCAGTGAACAGCTCCGGCACATGGGAGGCATGGGTGACGTTGCCAAAGACCACCACACTTTCCAAGCACAACATCTATGCTACGGTGAAACCCTATAAGGGACAGGACTACACCTTCAACACAGAGGTGAAGGAGGTGACCTACGACCCCGATGCCGTGGTGCCTCTGGCGACGAAGATGACCTTCTTCAACCACCACCCGGCGCACCTGGAGAGCATCGATGTGACCTTCGACTACATGGAAGGCAAGTGTACGCCCCGCAGCTATGGCTTCTCCAATGAGCAGGGCTACGACACCGACTTCACCTTCGAGGTGAACCTGTCGAACAACGACACCACGAAGGTCTACGCCTGCGCACTGTTTGTGGCCACCAACGGCCCCGATGCTACGGAGGATGTCCTCTGGGCGCACTACAACAAGCGCAAGAACCGCTGGATAGCCTACGCGAAGTACAACACCCGCTCTTTGCCCTATTCGGTCATGGTAGAGCCCTATTACCACAAGGAGAACATTGGTTCAGCCGAAGATGTCAACGAGGGATATAACCTCTTCGATACCCTTCTCAACAATGACAACCAGGCCACTGCCGAGTTGCTGACGCGCTTCAGCCAGTTGGTAGACCAAGACTATCAGGCAGCTCTGAGCGGCGACCCGTCGAAGGCCATCGACCCTGCCGAGCTCAACAGCGTCATGCAGCAGCTCTATGCACTCACCGGGGGCGGCGAATACCAGGCCGGCTCTACCACCAGCGACGGCAACATAGATGCGCTGCTGAAGAGCATAGACGACTATGACAGTCCAATGAAGAACGTAAGCAACATCTACGCCGACGTGCAGAAGAAACTCAACGAGGTGGGCGAGCTGGTGGAGGGCATCACCACCAGCCCTGCCACGGGGCTTACCCCTGAAGGCCTGCTGGCCGACGGCTACGAAGAGCTGAAGCTCGACGACGGCACCTCTATCTTTGTGCGCACCACCGAGGATGGCGGCTGGACGTATGTTGACTTTGCCAAGAACGTGAAGATGGATATATCGGCCGACGCCAAGCTGGCTCGCATGTTAAAGGGGCCGCAACGCATGTCGACAGGCGAGGAGTGGTTCTATACTGCCGTGGAGATGGTCTATCTCACGGCACAAGACTTCGTCGATGTGGTGGGCAAGGTGGCCGACGCCTGCTCGGCAGTGGTCGATGCCTGTAGCCTGCACATTGACTGGTGTGTGTCCAAGCAGAAAGACTTTATTGCCATGGTGGAGTTCAACAACAAGAACCTCAGCTGGGTGGAACGTGGCTTTGCCAACCTGCGGCTCAAGTTCGCCTACGACTCCATGACCAAGTCCATCACTGCCGCACAGAAGCTAAAGGATGCCGTGTCAAAGTTCAAGTTTGGCGACGGTGTGGGAACGCTGGCCAGCTTCTATTCGCTGGCCAAGAACTATATGGGTTTCAAAGACCAGGACGAGAAGCTCTATAAGCTTGCCATGAGCCTGCCCATTAAGGACTGCGACGACTGGCAGAAGGCGGTCGAGCTGCAAGGCAAGATCATGAACTTCATCATGTGGATCATACCTTACCAGACGGCAACGCTCTTTGCCGACTTTGCCGCCGTGTCTACTGGACTGGCCAGTCTGATGGGCATCACCGTCGACCCTTCAGGTGCCACTTGGTTAGGCGTGGCCCTCTCGTTTGCCAAGATTGCTATCAGCTATGC
The DNA here is from genome assembly GCA_947303825.1 of uncultured Prevotella sp. GTDB lineage: Bacteria > Bacteroidota > Bacteroidia > Bacteroidales > Bacteroidaceae > Prevotella. The sequence continues at coordinate 5,692 of CAMYZK010000013.1, forward strand.
TGCCGACAAGATCTATCAGGACCGCTACGAGTGTGCCCTCGAGGTGTTCAACTATGAGAAGGCCGACATCATCTGCGACAAGAAGAAGACCTGCCAGCAGCGAGGCGACTGTCCCACGTGCGTCAGCACCGGCACCTGCCCCCAATGGCCCAAGCTGCCCAAGGAGCCCAAGTATCCCACTACAGATCCCCTCATCGACCCTTCGGGCTTCGTCTATGAGGGTGTGGAGAGCAACCGCTTGGAGGGCGTCACCACCACCGTGTTCTACAAGGAGGTGACCAATGACATCTTTGGCAACGATGTGGAGAATGTATCCCTATGGGATGCTGAGAACTACGACCAGCAGAACCCGCAGCTCACCAACGAGAACGGCGAGTACGGCTGGATGGTGCCTTCAGGCCTCTGGCAGGTGAAATACGAGAAGCAGGGCTATCAGACCGAGTTTAGTGAGTGGCTGCCCGTGCCGCCGCCACAGCTCGACGTCAACCAGGGCATGACAACGATGGCATCGCCCGTGGTGAGCGATGTAAAGGCTACGCCAAATGCTGTGCAGATCACCTTCGACAAGTACATGCGTGCCGACAGCCTGACCACTAACCGCATCTTCGTCACCCGTAACGGGCAGAAGGTCAACGGTACCATCGACCCGCTGCTGCCCGCTGATGAGGCTGAGAACATGGTGCACCTCACCAACCGCGTAAACTTCGTGCCTGCCGCACAGTTGCCCGCAGGTCAGAAGCTGACGCTTACCGTCAAGGGCGACGTCGTGAGCTATGCCGGCGTGGAGATGGGCAGCGACTTCCAACAGGAGTTCGACATCAAGGCTGCCGTAGAGCGCATAGAGGCTCCCGCAGCCATCAACGTCACCTACGACCAGGGCTATGCACTCACCATACAGGCCCTGCCCGCCGAGGCTGCTGCCGGCAAGCAGGTTAAGGCACGCATACTGAGTGATATGATTGCTACCATTGACTTGGCACCGCAAGGAACTCTTAACTCTTCACTCTTAACTCTTAACTCGCAGGGCAAAGCTAATGTCACTCTCGTTGGCGAGGCCCACGGCACCACAGCCCTCGTGCTGGAGATGGCCGACGACCCGCTGGTAAGCACGGCGGTGCAGGTAACGGTGCGTGGCGACGGCGACTTCATCTGCCCCATGCCCACCTCCAACTATCGGTCTAGCCAGGCCTATCCACAGGGCACGCAGATCGCACTCTCCTGCGAGCTCTCAGAAGCCACCATCTACTACACCCTCGACGGCTCCTGCCCCTGCAGCACCGGCAACGACGTGCACCGCTACGACGCGCCAATCACGCTAACCAGAGACATGGTGATAAAGGCCATGGCCACTGCTCCCGGCTATGCCGACAGCGATGTGGCCGAGCTCACCTTCCTCGTGGACAACGGCGATGGCATCATGGAACTGCCCTACACACCAGCACCCTCGTCGCCCACTTACGTCTACGACCTGCAGGGCCGCAAATTGTCCAATAGTAAAATGGTAAAATGGTCAAATGGTCAAATGCCCAAGGGAGTGTATATCCGCAACGGCAAAAAGGTCGTAATTAAGTGAGAACAAAGCAGAACTTGCTCATGCTTTGTCGAGGGTGGGCGAGCTCGAGCTTTAGCTCAAGGTCGTAATTAAGTGAGAACAAAGCAGAACTTGCTCAAGCTTTAGCTTAAGGTCGTGGTTAAATGAAAGAAGTGCCCGAGTTTCATCGGGCACTTCCTATCGATAACGAGCTAGTGTAAAAATTCCTTACCTTCGTCGTATGTGACTGTGGCACAGTTATATATGGTGAATGATTGTGTCAGCTGCCAGCACCATTACAATCGGGACAGGTCATGCTACCGCTACCTTTGCGGAGTGAACTGCGACCAGCACCACCTGCTCCACCCCATGCTTCTTCGCCAGAGCCGCCACATTTCTTGCAGCCGTGAGTAACTCCGAATGGAGGACCAGGAATCTTTTCGTCATACGAACCTTTTCCACCGCACTTAGTGCATTTCACCTTGCCTGTACCATTACAAGTGGGACAGATATTTCCGGCTTGTGAGACGTTGATGCTGGCGGTCTGCTCGTCGGCAGTGAGCGTAATGATGCCGCTGCGCTTGCCTCCATCGTTGGCTGTTGTGGTCACCGTTAGCACGCCAGAGACATAATCGGCAGTGAAGCCGTCGGGGGCCGTCACTTGCAGGGCACCGTCAGTGTCGATTTTCACGGTCTTACTGCCGCCGTCCTTCTCAAATTCCAACGTGTCTTTCTCAGCAGTGATGTGCGTACACTTGGCCATCTGTCTTACAGCGATTGTTGCCGTCACCTCGCCCGAAGCTAACACGATGTTGCCCTCGCGCACTTTGCCAGAGTCGTTCTTCGCAACTTTGACCAGCAGTGAGCTGTCCTGCAACTCAGTAGTTACCCACTCGGGACACTCATTAACTTCCCATGAGCCGTCGGAGCTAACACTTACAGGCGCCTCGCCACCCTCAAGGGTGAACTCTACTTGCGCCTTGTCGGGGGTGATAAAAGTGGCACGATGGCAAGCGCCAAGCGTCAGCAGTGCCACGAGAATTGCAATTAACGATAAGTTCTTCATAAACCGTTTTTGTTAGGTTATACATTATATGTTTCAGATTTATAATGCAAAGTTACGAGCTTTTTCGCAAACTGCCAAATAATATTAGTTTTTGGGTGCAAAGATAATAATTATTTGGCGAAAAGCTGCTAAACTGTGACTTTTTTTTTATGTTTAGCAGGTTTACGCCAATTTTTTTCGGACTTCTTTCTGCAAAAGGCATGCACTTTTTCATTGCTGACCCAGGTCAGCAACAGCCAGACGCACCCCCCTGCGCTCTACCTCTGGTCGCTTGCCGCTCGGCTCTGCCGCTTTCACCGCTCGGCTCTGCCGCTTTCACCGCTCGGCTCTGCCGCTTGCTACTGAAAGGACGCAAGAAAGCGAAGCGACTGAAAGAACCGAAGGGACGCAAGAACTCCAGTAACTCATGAACTCATAAACTCATGAACTCATAAACTCATGAACTCCAGTAACTCCTGAACTCATAAACTCATAAACTCATGAACTCATAAACTCTTGAACCTCCTGAACTGCGTGACCATTTCCGAATAGGGTGGGGCTACATACACTCCCATCTGTAACTGGGGCGGGTAAAAACGAATCCTTCACCATAATATATTGATATTCAGTTAAATATGTAGTTGGTGAAGGATTTTTTTTATTCTTTCATTACTTGTTATTAGTAAGCCAGCAAGAGACCTCTGGTCGCTCTCATTGTCTGTTTTGTCGCCTTTATTGTTTCTTTTCTTACCATATTGTAACTTTATGTCAAAATAATTGCAGCAATATGCATGTTGTTTGGATTTTTTTTTGTATCTTTGCGCACTATAGTATATTTTCTACCAGTAACTATGAAACGAAGATTATTATTACTAAGCACCCTTTTAGCTCTGCTACTGTCGGTCTCGGTCTCTGCCCAGCAATGGACGGTGATAGAGCTGCCCGCAAAGGTGTCTGACATGCCGCAGCTGGTGCAAGACCAGTTTGGCTGTACCTACCAGGAGCTGCCCGACAAGTACGAGCTCACCCATGTGCGATTTACGGGTACCGATTTCTATCGCGAGGACTACGACAACGAAGGGCAGAATGCCATCAAAGCCCTGGTCATTAAAGCAAAGGTTCTTGACTTGTCGCAGGTGAAGGACAACGAAGAGAGCCGTCAGTGGTATGCCGACAGCTATTACTACAAAGACGATTATCCCGGCCCCGCACGTATGTATTACTTTATCAGCTACTTCACTAAAGACTCACTCGAGCACTTTCTCTTCCCCAAGACGATGACTCGTATCAACAGCAGCTTTGGCGGCGGAAAGAAGCTAAAGCAGGTGACATGGCCCGACCGTGTAGAGAATATATGGTCAAACATGTTCAGTAACTGTGAAGGCTTGGAAGAGATGACTATTCCCGAGGGGGTAACAGTGCTGCCAGACCAATGCTTCCGCGGATGTTCGTCGCTTACCAGCGTCACCCTGCCCTCCACGCTGAAGACTGTTGGCGACCAGGTGTTCCGTAGCTGCAATGCCCTGGAGACCTTTGCCTTCCCCGACGGCGTGGAGGCCATAGGCAACGACAGCTTCCTCTACTGCAAGGGGCTCAAGCGGGTCGTGCTGCCGCAATCTGTCACTAGCTTAGGCTACGGCACCTTTAACCGCTGTGATAATCTGGAGAGCGTCGCCCTGCCCGACAGGGTGAAGGAGATTGGCGGTAGCATGTTCTCCTGCTGCTATAAGCTGACCAGCGTCAAACTGCCCGACAGCACGGAGACCATCGCCGGTGATGCCTTCTCCTATTGCTCTGCATTGAAGAGTGTCACCGTGCCAGCAGGAGTAACCTCCATCGGAACGAGCGCTTTCAGGCAGACCGCCTTGGAGGAGTTCGACATGCCCGATGCCGTCACCACACTGGGCGAGTATGTCTTCGAGGGCTGCAAACAGCTGCGACGGGTGCACCTCAGCCGACGGCTGACCACCATCCCCGTGCGCACCTTCAGCGACTGTCAGGCACTGGAGGAGGTGAACATCCCACAGCGTGTCACACGCATAGAGCACGATGCCTTTGTGCGCTGCTACAAGATGCCCTCGCCGCTGCTGCCCGAGGGTTTGACGCATCTTGACGAGTACGCCTTCTGGGACACGCGCTTCGACCACATCAACCTGCCCTCCACCTTGCAGATTATCGGCAGGGAGTGCTTCCGCTACAGCCACCTGCGCAGCATCGACGTACCGGCCAATGTGGTGGAAATAAAGCAGGGAGCCTTTGAATACTGTGACAGTCTGCGCCACGCCACCCTGCCCGAGGGGTTGCTCTACCTGCAGAACGAGGCGTTTCGCGACTGTCCTTTGCTAGAAGACGTGGCCCTGCCTGCCGGCCTGCGCGTTCTGGGCGAGTGGGTGTTCCACGGCAACAAGAGCAAGAAGACTTTCGTACAGCCACCATTGGTCAACGTGGTGCCCAATCACATCTGCTGTGCCTGTGAGAACCTGACCAGCGTCACCCTGCACAACCGCATCACCCGCATTGACGGCAATGCCTTCGACGGCTGTAAGAAGCTTTCCCGCATCGACCTGCCCGAAGGACTGGAGACCATTGGCAGCTGGGCTTTCGTCAACTGCCCGCTCACTGAAATCAACATTCCTTCATCAGTGCGCAACATCGAACCCCGTGCTTTCAACGGAGGCCTGTACAGCCGTGTGGTGGTGCCCGAGGGCGTAGAGAAAATACGTGAGCGTGCCTTCTACAGTAAGAACCTGCGCTATGTGGATTTTCCAAGTACCGTCTCGCTGCTTGAGGAATGGGCTTTCCAGGGCGACGGCCCGGCCTGCGACAGCGTCATCATACGCAATCCCCTGCCACCACTCACCTGGGGCGAGCAATATCGTAGCTGGCATGGCGGCACCCTCTATGTTCCAGCACAGTCGGTGGAGGCATACAAGAATGATGGCGTGTTCAAGAAAGGCTTTGTGAACATCCTGCCCCTCACGGGCTACGATGCCAAGAACATTGTGGTGGCAACCACGGTGTCTACCGACTCCACCTATTTCCCCATTGTCAACAATGCCAACCTGACCATAGCTCATCAGGACTGGCATAAGGACTTCTGCTCCGGTCACCTGCATGTGGGCAGCAAGGTCAACTGGCCTCTCGACCACCTGCGCTATGACTATCGCCAGCCATGGCAGAACTATGACTGGGAAAACAAGCAGGCCTCTGGCTCCCTCATCAACGAGGGAACGATGACGGTGCAGTCGATGGAGGTGAACCTGGAGTACCCCGTAGACCAGTGGCTCTTCTTCACTGCTCCCTTCGACATGAAGGCCAGCGACCTGGTCTGCAACGACCCGCGCACACCCTTCGTGCTGCGCACCTTCGACGGGGCACAGCGAGCCAGTGGCAACCATGCCCGGGTGTGGGCCGATGTTGACCCGCAGGCCACGCTGCAGGCCGGCCGGGGCTACATACTGCAATATGGTTCCTACGCCTATCAGTCGGGCTTTAACAGCTGGAGCAGGATGAATGCCGACAAGGTGTTCAACCTGAAGAACTCCTCGCCGCTGCACACCTTTGCACTCAGCAGCCAGCCCGTCACCATTCCTCTCGCGGAATACAAGGGGACCTATCCGCACAACGAGGGTTGGAACATGGTGGGCAATCCCTTCATGGCCTACTTCGACATAGAGCAGCTGGAGAGCGATGCTCCCATCATCGTGGCTGTTCGCAACAACTTCAAACACTTTCAAGCCGTCAGCCCCCTTGACGATGACTACCGCCTGAAACCCCTGGAGGCTTTCCTTGTCCAGCGCAGTACGGCCCAGACTTCCATTACCTTCAACCCGGCGGGGCGTCAGGCCGACTTTGTAAGCCACCGCGAGTCAACGAACAGTGCCCGCCATCTGCGTCGGCAGCAACTTCGTAGGCAGCGTGTAGTCTATGACGCAACGCTGTTGCACCACAGTGAGCAAGGCGACAGCCTTATGGCCACCACCCGCCTCGTCGTCACGCCGCGTGCTACCGAGGGCTACGACCGTGGACAGGACGCTCCGCTCTTCACTATGGACGACGACTTCACCTCCCTCTACACCCGCAGTGGAGGACTGCGCTACAGTCTGAACGAACAGCCACCCACCACGCAGAGCGTGCAGCTGGGCATGCATCTGGCCGAGGCCGGAGCATACACCATCAGCATCACTACACACGGCAGTGAGGTTAGCGGTTTTGACAGCGGTGTCCTGCGCCTGCTCGACAAGGAGACAGGTGCTGTCACTGCTATTACCGAGGAGGCATCCACCTTCACCATCGACGAGCCCACGACGCTGAACAGCCGTTTCCTGCTTATGCTGGGCGACGGCATCACCTCGGTAGAGTGTGTTGAGGCTTCCCCTCAACAAGACGATGCCGTCTACGACCTGCAGGGCCGCAAATTGTCAAATAGTAAAATGGACAAATGGTCAGATGGTCAAATGCCAAAGGGCCTCTACATAAAGAACGGAAAGAAACACATACATTATTAATATACAGCCCATGAAACGACTTCTGAATACCTGCTTGCTGTGCCTGCTTTATGCGACGGTGATGTTTGCACAGCCGCAGACCCACACCCTTACGGTGAAGACCCTGCCGCAGGGTCTGAGCAGTTTCACTGTTGCCTATGTTCCACACGGCAGCAATAGTTGGAACTACCTCAACAACGGCAACAACACCATAGTCCAGATACCGGCAGGATGCCGGACCTATGTACAAGTGGATGCTATGTACACAGGATGGAAAATCGTAGACTGGCATGTCACCCAGGGAAATGCCGTTATCACCAGCTTAACCTATGAAAACAAACGGGCGGAGTTTGTCATGCCCGATGAAGACATGGTTCTTACTCTCGTCTTGGAATATAATCCCGACAACCCCGACAACCCCATGCCCAACGCCTGGTATCCCGATGAGGGGTTGCTGGTGGCAGACTATGTGACTGGCCAATACTACTCTGATATCCTGAGAAAGCTTGTTCCCGAAGAAGACAATGTGCTTGTAAATACCATTATCGTTGGAGGATACGTAAAAGACTATTACGCTTACGTGATGGACTACCTGACTAGCGAAAGGTATCCATCGCTGCGGCGTGTTGACATGAGCCGCTTGGAGAACACGGATGACATGAACGTGAATGATGTGAGAAACCGCCCATGGGAGCAGCTGCTGCTGCCAGCCTGTGTGAAGAGCTTCGGCCGCAACGCATTCGAGGGCACCTACCTCAGCGAACTCACCATCTATGCCACTACGCCGCCAACACTGAGCTACAACCTGGGGAGTGACGGCCAGAGGCATCAGGCATCCTTGCCGTCGCCTGCCGGTCTTACCGTCTATGTGCCCGAACAGTCGCTGCCGCTCTACGCGGCTGCCTTTGGATGGAAAGAATACGACCTGCAGCCCATTGTGGAAGATGCTGCCAACCTCAACGTCAGCGTGCTGCCCGACGGTGGCGACTTGTCGCCATACTACGGCATGGTGCTCGAGATAGTCGATTTGAAGAGTCTCTTCACCCGTTCCATGATTATTGGCAACAGGCAGGACTACACCTTCTTCACCCTACCCAAGAAGACCAGCTACGATGTGCGACTGCTTAGCCGTACAGGCAGCGTGGTGGCGCAGGCAAAGAATGTGCTCCTTGGCGATGACGATGCCAATGTCAAGCTGACAGGACTGGGGCATCCTTGCGAACTGAACCTTACGGTGAGCGACGGGAAGGCTACAGTAGCACGCGACCTGTACAGCTGCCTGTGGCTTAATGCCGACGGACGCATCATTGCACGTGGAGAGAAAGTGGGAGGAATACTTGAGGACGAGCCCGTGCAGGCACTCGTCACGCTGACCGACCCAGTGCTGAAGGCTACATACCGTGAGCGCGACACGCTCAGCATCAGCCGGCCAGGAGACTACGCAAAACAGGGACTCACGCATAAGCTGCGCCCCATTCCTACTCACAGGCTCACCACTGTGGTAGAGCGTGCCGACGGCAAGTTCTTCAGCCGTGAGACAGCACAGCTCACTATAAACCGCTCGGGCAGCGGCGAACTGGTGCGCCAGCTGTCGTTTAGTTCATTACTCCCGTCTGGGGGCCTGAGCAGCGGTCTGCAAGAACCACTGCCCGAGGGCGACTATGAGGTGACGGTGCGTGTGGAGGACACCAACCTGAGCACCGTGACGCAGCACCTCAGGCTGACTGCCGACCAGATGCTCACCTTCAGCCTGAGCGAGGCCAACGGAAGTAACGTCGGCCTGAAGTGGACACACTATGGAGTGGCTGCCGAGGGAGACGATGCCAACACTGCCGTAAGTAGCAGGAAGAGCACCATTGGGGCTCCCATCACGCTGCGCGACGTGACAAACGGCCGTAGCCTCACGGGGTTTGCCTTTAACAGTGCTGGCGACCTGAGGCTACAGGAGAAGCTGGAGCCCGGCACCGAAGTGGAACTCACACTGGGCAGTGCCAACAACCAGCAGTATGCTCCTGTCACCATGCCTGCCAAGGCCGATGCCGACGGAAACCTGAGCTATGACATCACTACCCGCAATTACGGCACACTCAACGTTAGCTTCACCGCCACCGAGTGCAGCCGCGTGTCAATGCGCATCTATGATGGCAAGGGTAAGCTGGCTGCCACCGCCAACGCCGTCACTACCACCAAGGCCTTCACGCTGCTCAAGGATGACAACTACACCGTTGTGCTGATGGAGGGAGGAACCATGGCCGATGCCATGAACACCCTGGCCGACGTGGAGAAATTCCTGCGCAAGAACACCGACTACGTGATGCGTGAGGTCAAGGTAAGGTCGGGCATGACGGCTGCTGCATCCTTTACCACTGTGCCCGCTCTGCGCAGCGACGTGCACATGTATACCGACGATACCAATACCCGCATTTCGCCCAAGAAGGCTCAGCTCATGGCTGGCACCTACCAGACAATGAGCACACAGGTGGTGTTCCTGCCTGAGTTTAAAGGGCGCATCAGCAACCTTCAGGCTGTCTTCGACCTGCCCGACGATGCTGCCATGCCTCTCGTCGAGGGGTCGGTAGTGTTCGACAATGCAAAGGCTACTTACACCCGCAACGGTTCGCAGCTCATCGTGCCCATTACGGAAAGGCGCCTGCTGCGCTTCTGTGTCGTACCCCACGAGGCAGGCGAAAAGAGCATCAGCGGGAAAATAACCTTCCTTCTCGACGGAGAGAAGTGCGAACAGCCGCTGTCGGCAGCATCGTTTACGGTGAAAGACGCAGATATCAATGTTGTTGATGTATCGGCCAGCAAGGAAGTTGCGGTCAACGGAACGTCTCTGCCCAGCGTGCCGGTCACCATCTTTGTCAACGATGAAGAGACAGCTACGCTGACCAGCAACATCTATGGAGAATGGGCTGCCAGAGTGCCGCTGTCGCGTACCTACAACATGGCAGAAAACAGCATCTATGCCAAATATACGGGCAGCGACGGCTATCAGGTGAAGACTCCGGTGAGGCAGGTGACGTATAACGTTAGTGCCATCTTTCCCCTCAGTGTACGCATGTCGCACTACAATAAATGGATGCACAAGGAGCAGGCCCTGACCTTCGACCTGGTGAACAACACCTGCACGCCAGGCAGCTACTCTTTCTACACCGATGCAGAGTTCACCTTCGACGTCAAGCTCAACACCACCGACACCACCAATATTGACCGGGTGCTGCTCTATGTCTACATGCAGGGCGACCAGCGACGGCTGTACTTCCCTAAGTACAACAAGCAGACGGGGTCGTGGGTGGCTACCGATGTCTTTAACTCAAAAGGACTGCCCACACAGGTGCGTGTGCTGGTGGAGGAGCATGCTCCGAAGGTGCTGGGCGACCAGGCAGTGGGCGACCTCATACATGTGCTCGACAACATCTATGGCGACTACAACGATGAGCCTGTAGAGATAAACCAGATGATTGCCGACATGGAGAACAGCGAGCACGGCAGCGCAGAAAAGGAAGCGGCCATTCGCTCGGTGATGATGCACAGCGGCATTAACCCCGACGAGATCATTGGAGTAGGGGAGACCCTCCCCGACACCCCAGAGGCAAAGGCCCAGTGGGAGACCGAGGTGGATGCTGCCTTGGCCAACTATGAAGTGGCCGCTGCCAAATATGACAAGATGGCTGCCGAGGGGTTCTTCGACGTCAACCTGACACCCTTCAACCAGCTGGGAGAACTTATCAACGGTGTCACCTTCTCAACGCTCTCGGCCAGCTCACGCCAGTATTATACTGCACGCGCCCGAGGCGAGAAGCCGGCCCCGCTGCCCGCTGCTGGGCCCAACGAGAACGAGTATGTCATCGACCTGGAGGGTGGAGACCATATTTACTACCGCCTGCACGACAACGGCTATGTGCTGACCATACCCACGGAAGACCTGGAGGTGACGGTAGACTACTCGCGCATGGATGCTGCTACGGCGGCTCCGCTGCGCAAGATGCGTGCCGCACTCCAAGAGCTGCGCTCGCTGCAGAACTCTCCGAAGAAGGCTGCTGACAGCGGTTTTGCCGATGCTGTTATGAGTGCCGTAGGCAAAGTGTACGATGCCATTGCAAGCTTGCAGAGCCATATAGACATGCTCTTGAAATATATGGATTACGGCATTAATAAAGGCATAGACAGCAGCAATGAGGCCATTGAGGGAATACAGCGGGCCACACAGGAGAACTGGAGCAAGTACTGGAACTCTAATCCTAAATGGAGGGGAGCTGTTACCAATCCCAACAGCCGCTTTGCACAGCTGCAGAGGAAGGCCGGAGAAGCACTGGCAAAGATTGACAAGCTACGTGCATCGATAGGCAAGCTGCAGAAGGTGGCAAAGGTGCTGGGAGGTCTGGGCAAGTTGCTCTCGGTGGTGTCGCTCATCAATAACGCCAGCGACTTCTCGGATGCGGCCAACACGTGTATCAGACTCTACTACTCCATTCCCGACCCGTGTAAGCTGGAGCAGGCCAAGGCCGACAGACTGCGCAGCTCGCTGTACGCCTGGGGAACCGGACGACTGGCACAGAAAGCACTGGCCATTGCATGCGACGTATCGTCTATCTGTGCTGCCATAGGTGGCCTGGTGTCGACACCGGTCAGCGGCGGTGTTGGTACCGGACTGGGCCTGGGAGCATCGCTGGCACTGAGCACTGCCAACTATCTGGGCAACCTGGGCTTAGACTGGGCATGGGAGAAATACCTGAAGAGCATGGAGAAGGATATAAACAGTTTGAAATGTGACACCGTGCCATGCGAGAAGGCTCTGCGATTCGACAAGGAGAAAGACCTGGCTGCTAACGGGGCCAGTTCGGCAGGAGGAAACAATATGTGTGGCGACGAGTGCCAGAAGGGTTCTGGCTCTAACGGCAAGTGCCCCGGGCCGCCACCTCCACCACCTCCTGGCGGAACGCCTATCATGGACCCCTCTGGCTATGTCTTCGAGGCTGTTGGTTCCAACCGTGTGAAGGATGCCATTGCCAGTGTCTACTATAAGGAGATATACGAGGATATGTATGGTGACGAATATGAGCGCACGGTGCTCTGGGATGCTGCGAAGTTCGACCAGGTGAACCCCATGCTTACCGACGAGAACGGCGAGTATGGTTGGGATGTGCCCGCAGGACTGTGGCAGGTGCGCGTGGTGAAGGACGGCTATCTGGAGACTTACAGCGACTGGCTGCCTGTGCCGCCGCCACAGCTCGACGTGAACTTGGCCATGCAGCAGCCCACGGCTCCCGTGGTGCAGCGCGTGGTGGCCACCGAGCAGGGTTTGCAGCTGCGCTTCGACAAGTATATGAAGCCCGAGATGCTTACGGCCGACAATATCTTTGTGACCCGCAACGGACAGAAGCTTGGAGGCACCTTACGCCTGACGGATGCCGAATACACGCCCGACTCGCTGAAGACCTACGCACGCACCGTGCTCTTCCAGCCAAAGGCGGCAGGGGGAGCCGTTGAGAGGCTGAAGGTGGGCGAGAAAGTGCGACTCACAGTGAAGGCCGGCGTGGAGAGCTATGCCAGCGTGGCCATGCTGAACGACTTCACCCAGGAGTTCGAGGTGGAGCAGCGCGTGGCAGAGCTGGTGGCCGACTCGGTGGTGGGCATCCTTCACGGAGAGGAATATACCCTGACCATCAGCGCACTGCCCGCAGCTGCCGCCAAGGGCAAGCAGGTGAGGGTGGTGACGCTCAATCCCGACATTGCATCAATAAGCTCAACTCCTAACTCCTCACTCCTAACTCTTAACTCTTCACTCTTAACTCTTAACTCAAACGGTCAGGCCCAGCTCACCCTCAAGGGTGTGGGCTATGGCACCACCGCCATACAGCTAACCCTGGCCGACGACGAGGAGGTGCAGACGATGGTGGTGACGGGGGTTAAGGATGCCGACGACCTGCTGACTCGCCGACCATCGGCATCGCGCATCAGCGGTACGGAGGTGCCCTACGGAGCAGTGGTGAGGCTGAGATGTGAAACGCCGGGAGCCGTCATCTACTATACCACCGA